>NZ_JBFBBZ010000009.1:0-269387 GCF_040682935.1 Amycolatopsis sp. NPDC051061 | reverse complement strand
CCGGGTTGAGGCCGCCGCCCGGCACCGCGCCGAGCCGGGCCATCGCCTCGCCGGGCAGCGCGCCCGTGCGGTCCGGGTCCACCAGCACCGCCCGCAGCGCGCCGCGCGCGACCACCGTCTCGGGCTGGTCGAGGCTCGTCGGCACGACGCCGGTGCGCTCGTGCACCAGCCGCGAGATCATCGGGATCCGGCTCGATCCGCCGACCAGGAAGATCGCCGTGAGCTGCTTCGGCCGCAGGCCGGCGTCGCCGATCGCCGCGACCGTCAGCTCCACCGCGCGCCCCAGCGGCGCCGTGATCAGCCGTTCGAGGTCTTCGCGGGTCACGTGCGCGTCCGCGAACGGCGGTGGCATCGGCACGTCGGTGTAGGCGTGCCGCGACAGCGTTTCCTTGGCCCCCCGCACGTCCTGCCGCAGCACGCGGCGGCGGCGCCGGTCGACCAGCTCGCGCCCTTCGACGAGCTGGCGCCACGCGTCCTGGTCGGCCCCGGCCACGAGCGCGCCGACGTGCTCCAGCAGCGCCTGGTCGATGTCCGCGCCGCCGAAGGCCGGGTCGCCCCGGGTGGCCAGCACCTGGAAGCCGCCGCGCTGCGGGCGGCCGGCGCGATCGCGCGCGGTGTCCGGCGGCAGCCGCCGCACCACGCTCACGTCGACCGTGCCGCCGCCGAGGTCCAGCACCGCGAGCGCGTCGCCGGGGCGGCCGCTGAACTCGACGGTGCGATCGTTCGTCACGTCCTGCGGCGCGAACGTCGCCGCGTGGTAGACCGCCGCCGCGACCGGCTCGGGCACCAGCGCGACCTCGCGCGCCAGCCCACCGGCCGCCTGCCGCAGCAGCCGGGTGCGGATGGCACCCCAGTCCGCCGGGTGGGTCAGCACCAGCAGGTCGACCTCGGCTTCGCCGGCGAGGCGGCGCGCCTCGGCGACCGCGCGGCCCAGCACGGCGTGCACGACGTCGGTGACGCGCAGGACGCTGTCGCCGAGCAGCAGCTCGCCTTCGTCGATCCGGCGCTTCGGGTTCGGCTCGTACCGCGACGGGTCGACGGCCGCCTGCCGCTCGGCCTCCTGGCCGACGAACAGCGTGCCGTCCGCCGCCGCGAACACCGCCGAGGACATCAGCGGCTGGCCGTCGATCACCACGACCTGCGGATCGCGCCCGTTCACCGAGGCGACGACGCAGGTGCTCGACGTCCCGAAGTCCACCGCAACCCGGACCGTCACCAGCAGCTCCCGCAGATTTTGTCGCGTTCCCCCACGCCCGGCCGACGGGGCGCGCCCTCGGGAAGGAACCTACCCTTCGCCGCCGGGCGCCCCGCCGCCTGTTCCCGAGGGTCGGATCGGGAACGAACGACACAGTTCAGTCGGGCTGGATCCACGACACCTGGACGAGCTGCTTGCCGGCCTTGCGGGTCAGCATGTTGCCCCGGCCCGGCGGCATCGCGCTGGCCTTGATGTTGCCGATCAGCGCGCCCTCGTCCCGCGAGCCGTTCATGACCATGCCCGGCGCCGCGATCTCCTTGAGCTTGCCGATGATCGGGTCGTACATCGCCTTGCTGGCACCACCGGTGCGGCGGACGACCACCAGGTGCAGGCCGACGTCCTTGGCCTGGGCCAGGAAGTCCGAGATCTTCCGCAGCGGGTTGGTGGACGACGTGGCCACCAGGTCGTAGTCGTCGACCAGGATGAACAGCTCCGGCCCCTTCCACCACGAGCGCGTCTTCAGCTGCTCCTGCGTGACGTCCGGGCCCGGCAGGCGCCGCGTCATCGAGTTGAAGACGTCGTTGACCATGCTCTCCAGCTGGGCGGCCGACACCGCGTAGCCGAGCAGCGAGTCGCCCTGGACGAAACCGAGCATCGTGCGCCGGTAGTCGACCAGCAGGATGAGCGCTTCCTTCGAGGTGAACCGGTCCGAGATACCGCGGGCGATCTGCCGCAGCAGGTTCGTCTTCCCCGACTCGCCGTCCGCGAACGCGTAGAAGTGCGGCTCGGCGTTGAAGTCGAGGTAGATCGGCTGCAGGTCCTCTTCGTTGACCCCGATCGGGATCAGCTTGGACTCGCGGGCCTGGTCGAGCTTCAGCACCTCGTCGTAGGTGATCAACTCCGGCAGCAGGCGGACCTGCGGCGCCACCCGGCCCCGCCAGGCACCCTTGATCTTCGCCACGGCGTCGGCCACACCCGCCGCGATCGTCTCCGGGTCGCTCGACCCGTCGATCCGCGGCAACCCGCCCAGCAGGTGCAGCTTCTCCCGCGTCAACCCGCGCCCCGGCCGGCCGGACGGGATGTTCACCGCGACCCGGCGGTCGATGTCCGACTCGGTCGGGTCACCGAGGCGCAGCTCGAACCGGGTACCGATCATGTCCTTGATCGCCGGGCGGATGTCCGCCCACCGGTTGGCGGCGACGATGACGTGCACGCCGTAGGACAGGCCCTGGGTCGCGATCCGGGTGATCGTGGTCTCGAGCTCTTCGAAGTCGTCGCGCAGGGCCCGCCAGCCGTCGACGACGAGGAACGCGTCGCCGAACGGGTCCTGGTCCGGCCGGATCTCGCCGCGGCGCTTGCGGTTGCGGAACTCGGTCATCGAGTCGATGCCCATCGCCCCGAACCGGCCTTCCCGCTCGGTGAGCAGGGTGGTCAGCTCGGCCACGATCCGCCGGGCCTTGTCCGGCTCGCGCCGCGCCACCGCGACGCCACCGACGTGCGGCAGGTCCGCCAGCCCGGCCAGGGTGCCACCACCGAGGTCCAGGCAGTAGAACTGCGCCTCCTCCGGGGTGTGGGTCAGCGCCATCGACATGATCAGCGTCCGCAGCATCGTCGACTTCCCCGACTGCGGGCCGCCGACGATCACACCGTGCCCGGACGCGCCGGAGAAGTCCGCCCACAGCGGGTCACGCCGCTGCTCGTACGGCCGGTCGACGATGCCCAGCGGCACCTGCAGCCGGCCGTTGCCGAAGAAGCCGACCGGGGACAGGCCGCGGTCGTCGGTCGGGTTCAGGTTCGGCAGCAACGTGTCGAGGGAGTTCGGGTCCTTCAGCGGCGGCAGCCACACCTCGTGCGCCGGCGGGCCCTGCCCGATCAGCCGCGAGACGATGACGTCGAGCTCGCTGGGCTCGACCGCCTCTTCGGGCTGCTGTCGCACCGCTTCCTTGGGCGCCTCGGTCAGCTCCGGTTCCGGCTCCTTCGGCAGCTCGACGAAGTCCGGGACGAACAGCTGCGGCCGCTTGTCCGCGCGGACCACGGTCGCCGCCGGGCCCGCCGCCTGGATGCCGGCCGGCCGGTACGGGCCCGAGACGTAGGACGCCTTGAACCGCACCAGCGTGGCGGTGTCGAACTTGAGGTACCCGCCACCGGGGACCGACGGCAGCTCGAACGCGTCCGGCACGCCGATCGCGGCGCGGGATTCCGCGGCCGAGAACGTCTTCAGGCCGATCCGGTACGACAGGTGCGAGTCGAGACCGCGCAGCTTGCCCTCTTCGAGGCGCTGGGAGGCGAGCAGCATGTGCATCTGCAGCGACCGGCCCAGCCGGCCGATCGCGACGAACAGGTCGATGAAGTCCGGCTTCGCCGCCAGCAACTCCGAAAACTCGTCACACACGATGAACAACGCCGGCAACGGGTCGAGGTCGGCGCCGTTCTCGCGCGCTTTCTCGTACTCCCAGACGTTCTTGAAGTTACCGCCGTTCTTCAGCGCTTCCTGACGGCGGTTCATCTCCCCCGCCAACGCGTCCCTCATCCGGTCGACCAGCGTGACCTCGTCCGCGAGGTTGGTGATGACCGCGGAGACGTGCGGGGCCTTGTCGAGACCGAGGAAGGTCGCGCCACCCTTGAAGTCGACGAGGACGAAGTTGAGCGTGCTCGACGAGTGTGTGGCGAGCATGCCCAGCACCAGCGTGCGCAGGAACTCCGACTTGCCGGAACCGGTCGCGCCGATGCACAGGCCGTGCGGGCCCATGCCTTCCGCCGCCGCTTCCTTGATGTCCAGCTCGACCGGCTGGCCGTACTCGCCGACGCCGAACGGGACGCGGTAGCGGTCGCGGATCGGGCGGGGCCGCCACGCCTGCTGCACGTCGAAGGTCATCGGGTCGCCCGGGATGCCGAGCAGCTCCAGCAGCGACGGGTTGGACAGCAGCGGCTCTTCGTCGCCGACGTCCTGCCCCGCCGCGCCACCGACGCGGTACGGCGAGATCAGGCGGGCCAGCGACTCGGTCTCGACCAGGCTCAGCGTGTCCGGCCGGCCGAACCACTCGACGCCGCCGGCACTGCGCGCGCCCAGCCTGTCGGCCTCCACGACCAGCCGCAGGCCGCGGCGGGCGGCGAGGTTGCCGAGGGAGTCCGACAGGTCGACCAGCGTGACGCCGACCAGGCCCTCTTCGAGGACGATCTGCTCTTCGCGGGTGACCTCGGCGTCGTCGATGATGATCACGACGTGCGGCTGGTCCGGCGCCGGTGTGGCGTTGCGGGAGAACCGCTGGCGGTCACGCAGTTCTTCGTCGAGCCAGTTTTCGATCTGGGCCAGCGAACCGGCCATCATGCGGAGCTGGCCGATGCCGTCGGCCAGGGTCGGGTGCTGGGCGTGCGGGAGCCACTTCGCCCACTCCCACTCCTCCTTCGCCCGGCCCGCGGTGGCGACCGCGATCAGCACGTCGTCGGGGCTGTGGAAGGTGACCATCTGCGCGAGCATCGCGCGGGTCAGGCCGCGGGTCAGCGCCCGGTCGCCCTGCATGCTCACCGCGGCGAACCCGCGCAGGGTGATCTGGGTCGGCAGGTCCGGGACGATCGAGTGCGCGCGCACGAACCGGCGCAGCGCGAGGGTGGCGATCGGCTCCAGCTCGTCGACCGGCCCGGTCTGCGGCGGGACCAGCCGCGTCGCGAGGCGGTGCGAGCTGCGCCCGACGCGCAGGTGCAGGAAGTCCTGGTCGTTCTGCCGGCGCTCCCACATGCGGCGGCTGGCGGCCAGCGACCACAGGGACTGGGGGTCGGGGTGCACCCACTCGAGCGCCGCGCGCTGGTCGACCATCGCCTCGCGGGCCCGGTCGCGCATCTGGCCCAGGTAGCGGAGGTAGTCCTTGCGGTCTTCGTCCATCTCGGCGCGCTTGGCGCCGCCGCCCTTGCCGCCACCGCCGGCCATCATCCCGAGCGTGCCGACGACCATCATGCCGCCCATGGCCATCATCATCGGGTTCCGGTTGCTGGCCTGGAACATGAAGACCATCATCCCGAGCGACGCGACGATCATGACGACCGGAAGCGCCTTCATGACGATGTTGCCGGGGATGACGCGGGGCACCTCGGGCGGCGGCTCGAGGTGCACCTCACCGCCCGGCGGGCGCGGTGCCGCCAGCCGCGGCGACTTCTTGAACTGCAGCGTGCTCATCGAAGGACCCCTCATTCAAACTCGACGATGGCGGCCACCGCTTGGTGCGCGAACAACCTATCGAACGCCGCTGAGGAATTCCGGCGGATGCCGGAACCGCTCGTGAGCGCTGCCCCACCCTCGCCTGGCGAGTGTAGGGCCCACCACCGACAGTAACGCCAGGTTCCGGGTCCAGTGCCTCGCTCTGCCGGCGGCCGGATCGCGGTGGGGACGGCGGGCCGGACGTTGTGAACGACTCGTTCATGTCGCCGGACGAGGTGAACGGGTCGTTCATGTCGCCGGTCGGGCGCTCGAAACCGGCTGGGACCGGGCCCTGACCTCGGACAAGGTGATGTCGTCTCGCAGTGGCGACGCGGGCCGCACGACATGAACGACTCGTTCATGTCGCCGGACGAGGTGAACGGGTCGTTCATCACGTGGCCGGGCTTCCGGCGGCCCGGGCGGAACCCGCCCGTCCCGGAACCCGCCCCGGAACCCGACCTGCGGATGACGGTGAATTTCGGACGTTCGATGATGTGGGCACCGGGGTTCGGTATAAGTTCCCCCGGGAGCAGTCTCGACCGAGCGGGGGCAGTGCAGTGGCCACGGGCACGACAGTTTTCAGCAGGGTGACGGTCGTCGCGCCCTCGACGCGGATCGACGTGGCGCTGCCCGCCGACGTCGCGGTGGCCGATCTGCTGCCCATGCTCCTGGACATGGCCAAGGAGTCGTCGCCGGACGGCGGGGCCCGCCACGGCGGCTGGGCGCTGGCCAAGCTCGGGGACGCCCCGCTCGACCCGAGCCGCACCCTGGCTTCGCTCGGCGTCATCGACGGCGAACTGCTCCAGCTGCGCAAGCGCAACGAGAACCCGCCGCCGCCGCTGTACGACGACGTCGTCGACGCCATCGCGGAGTCCTCCCCCGACAGCTTCCGCCCCTGGACCAAGGAGACGGCGAACCGCTTCGGGCACGTCGCGGGTGGGCTGGCGCTGATCACCGCCGCGATCGCGCTGTTCATGAGCGGCTCGCTCTACGGCGGCAACGCGCTCGGCGCCGCCATCGCCGGCGGCATCGGCGCGATCGCGTGCGTCGCGGTCGGCGCGACGCTCGCCAAGGCCTACCACGCCGAGGCGACCGGGGTGCTCATCGCCGCCGCCGGCGGCCTGCCCCTGGCGTTCGTCAGCGGCTTCTACATCGTGCCCGGGCTGTCGATACGGGCGAACCTGCTGCTCGGCGCGGTCCTCGTGATCATCGTCGCGTCCGTCTGCATCATGGTCATCGGCGCGGGCATCACGACGTTCATCGCCGCGGCCACCGCGGGCACCTTCGGCGGGCTGGCGTTCCTGTTCGGCACGCTCGTCGCGCACCCGGCGGCCGGCATCGCGGCCGGCACGGTCGCGGTCGCCCTCGCCTGCATCTCGATCCTGCCGCGCGCCACGATCTGGCTCGCGAAGCTGCCGCTGCCGCACGTCCCGGGCAGCGCGGAGGAGCTCAAGGAAGACTCCGGCTTCCCGGACTACCGGGCGATCGAACGCCGCACGGCGGTCGCGCACAACTACATGACCGGCCTGATGGTCGGCTGCGGCGTCACGGTCGCGGTGTCCGCGATCATCGCCGCGAGCGCCCCCGGCACGTTCGGGATCATCCTGGGCGTCGTCGCCACGCTCGTGCTGCTCCTGCGCGCTCGCGCGTACGCGAACGGCAGCCAAGCGGTCGCCCTGCTCACGACGGGCCTCGTCGCGGCGACCGGGATCGCGGTCGGCTGGCTCGTCTCGGCGAGCGCGCAGAACCGCCTGCTCTACGTCTTCGGCATCCTGATCCTGCTGGCCGCGGGCGCGCTCGTGGTCGGCGTGATCTTCCCGAACCAGCGCTTCTCGCCGCCGCTGCGGCGCACGGTGGAGATCATCGAAGCGCTCTGCATCGCCTCCGTGCTGCCGCTCGCCCTGGGCGTGATGGACCTGTACACCACCCTGCGGCACCTGAACTTCAAGTGACCGGATCGGGTGAATCTCGGATGGCAGTAGGACGGCGTTTCGGCGTCACCCGGCGGACCACGACCGCGTTGCTGACCGGCACGATCGGCTTCCTGTCATCCGTGGCCGTCGCGGTGCCGGTCTGGGCGCAGCAGGCGCCCGCCGACGGCTACTTCGCGACCCCGCCCCCGGTGGACCTGAGCAAGCTGCTCCCGGACGCCGGCCAGCCGGACAAGAAGTACAAGCAGTCGAAGGGCTGCGTCCAGCGCAGCACCCTCGGCCAGAACATCGTGCTCAAGAACCGCCCGTGGGGCCAGGACTACCTGCAGATCTCGAAGGCGCAGGAGATCGTCAAGGCGGCCACGGGCGGCAGCGCCGGCGGTGGCGTCCGGGTCGCGGTCGTCGACACCGGTGTGACCCGCCACCCGTGGTTCCAGGACCGGGTCAAGTCCGGTGGCGAATACGTCGCGACACCGACGAGCGGGCAACCGCCGGGACTCGAGGACTGCGACGGCCACGGCACCGAGGTCGCGGGGATCATCGCGGGCAAGCCGGACAACCCCGAGGTGGGCTTCACCGGCGTCGCCCCGGACGCGACGATCGTGTCCTACCGCCAGCTGAGCGAGAACTACGAGCCCGACACCTCGACGTCGACGCCGCCGGCCAGCAACACCACCGGGGGCACCCCGTCGTCGAGCACCAACCCGCCCACCGGTTCGGGGTCTTCGCTCCCCCCGACCAGCGGCGGTGGCGGTGGCAGCGGCGAGGGCGACCAGACGTCTCCCGGGCAGTCGAACGGCGGGCGGCAGCTGGAAAAGGCCGGCACCGCGGGCACGCTGAAGACGCTGGCCGAGATCATCCGCGGCATCGGTGAGCGGAAGGAGGCCGACATCATCAACATGTCGGTCGACAACTGCCGCACCGCCGACGGCAACATCACCGAAGGCGAGCAGCAAGTCCAGGCCGCGGTGCACTTCGCCGCGTCGCAAGGTGTCGTGATCATCGCCGCCGCGGGCAACGCGACGGACACCTGCCCGCAGAACGACCAGCCGGACACGAAGAAGCCCAAGACGATCGTGACGCCGCCGTGGTTCGCCGACGACGTCCTCTCGGTCGGGGCGATCGACGAGTCCGGCGGGGTGGCGCCGTTCAGCGTGCACGGCCCGTGGGTCGGCGTCGCGGCGCCGGGGACGAAGATCATTTCGCTCGACCCGGCGGAGGGCTCGGACGGCCTGGCGAACCTGACGTTCGAAAGCGGCGACAAGGCCAGCGAAATCCAGGGAACGAGCTTCGCCGCGCCGTACGTCGCCGGCCTGGCCGCCCTGGTCAAGGCCAAGTACCCGAACCTCGACGCCAAGGGCATCATCAACCGCATCAAGGAGACGGCCCAGCACCCGGCCGCACCGGGCGGACGGGACAGCTTCGTCGGGTACGGCGTCGTCGACCCGGTGGCGGCGCTGACGCAGAGCCTGCCGTCGGAGGTGGGCAACCAGGCGCCGATCCCGCCGCCGCAGCTGGCCCAGCTCCCGCCGGCGAACGACCACAGCTCGACCCCGATGATCGTGGCCTTGGCCGGCACCGGCGGTGGGCTCGTGGCGCTGCTGATCACCCTGTTCGTGATGCGCACGATCCGCCGCAACCGGCCCGAAGAAGCCGCTTCCCGCCGCTGACGCTTCCCCGGCCGCGAGCCGGGGAAGCGGGTTACTTCGCCGGCGGCGCCGGGGGTTTCTTCTGCTGCGCCGGCTTCTCTTCCTCGCCGATCACCGGCGGGGCCACCAAACCCGGCTCCCCCAACAGCTCCGACGGTGAAGTCGTCGGGCGTGTCTTCGACTGGCGCCGGCCTTGGCCGCCGCCTCCGCCGAACGAGCCGAAGCCCATCATCGGCATCATCGGCATGCCCGACGACGTCGCGTGGTTCGCCGAGCTGTCCTCGGCCGGCTGCGGCTGTGGTGCCGCGTCGGCGGGCTGAGCGGCGTCCGGCGTGCCCACGCCGGTGTGCTTCGGCTCCGCCGGGTCTCCGCTCGCCGAGGACGGCGTCGTGACCTCGTCCGAAGCCGACTCCGAAGGCGACTCCGTGGTCTCGCCCGCGGCGGCAGGAGCGCCGGATTCCGTTTCGCGCAGCCGGAACCGCTCCTCCGGGTACCGGTGCGCGACCTCGATGCTCCGGGTGGCCGCGTCGGGGTCGTCGACGCCGTCGCAAAGCCGGTCGAACGCCTCGAGGACGTCCCGCGCCGTCTCGTACAGCGCTTTCGCCGAATCTTGCGTCTCCCGCAGCTGAACCCGCGCCCGCTTGGCGCCGCCGCTCGGCAGCGTCATCGTCTCGGAGACCAGGTCCGCGGCGTCGACCAGCACCTCCGCGAGGTCGACGACGACGTGGCGGAGGGTGGTCACCAGCTCGTCGAGCGCGCCGGCGAGGACGGTGAGCGCCTCCTGGAGGTCACCGCCCGCGGCCCCGATCTCCCGCATGTACGCGACGAACGCGTCGGCGTCCCGGCCCTCCCAGCCACCGTCGAGACGGCCGAGGCCGTCGTCGAGCCGCGTGGACACCTCGGCCGCGGCGCTCGCGGCCTGGCGCAGCCGCCCGGCTTCGGCGCCGAGCTCGCCCCAGCGGCCGATCAGCGGACGGAAGTACGTCTCGACGGGGTCGATCACCCCGAGCTGGTGCGAGACATCGGTGAGGTAGGCCAGGTACGGCTCGGCCGTGGCGGCGATCTGGTCGCCTTCCTCGTCCGGGGCGGACGCCACCACGGGCGCGGCGGGCGCCGGGGCGGCCTTCTTGGCCAGTGGGTGCGGGATGGAGTCCGTGGCTTCCGGTTCGGCGAACATCATTCGACCCGCCCGGCGCGCTCGATCAGCTCCGCGGCCTCCGCGTCCTGCCCGCTGTGGCGGACCGTGACGTGCCGTAGCGCTTCCGCCGCCGACTTCAGCGCCTCGGCGCCGTCGGCCAGCTGGCGCCGCAGCGCGCCGGCCGCGCGGCCGTACGACTCACCGAGCCCGATCTGCGCCCCCAGCGCGCCGTAGGACTCGCCGGAAACCCCTTCGCCCCCCACGACAGCCGCCGCCGCGTGCAGGTCGTCAGCGGCCTCCTCGGCCGTCCGGGCGTACTCGGCGACGACCACGCCGTCCATCCTCAAGCCGGCCATGGCACCTCTCCGCTCACCGGAAGAATCCTTCGGGCGTGTGACGTGCGCCGCCGCCCGATGGTTCCGCCTCAGCCGCCGGCCTGCGGAGTCTGGCTCGGGAACGAGCCGGCGTTCGGGTCGATCGGCACCGAGTCGAACTGCTTGAGCACGTCCTGGGTGTTCAGCGAAGCCCCGGTCGGCAGCAGGCCGATGATCGACTCGGGCGCGGGCTGCCGGTTGTTCAGGCCGATCGCGTCGGCGGTCGCGGCGTCCGGGACGCTGTAGCGGATGCCGCGGTCGGAGATCAGCTGGATCGCGCCCTTGCCGAAGCTGGCCTTGCCGGTGGCGGACTGCACCACCGCGCCGAAGCCGGGCTGGAGGTAGAAGCCGTTGATGGGCACGCGGTTCGGGCCCGGCGTGGTGACCTTGGTCGTGCCGAACTTCGCACCGCGGCTGTTCTGGCCCGGCAGCTGGGTTTCGATGTAGACCGAGGTGTGGGCGTCGCGGTTGTCGCCGTCGCCGACGACGGACCAGCCGAGGCAGGCGACCGCCGAGTTCTTCGTCGCGTCGAGGACCGTCGGGACCGACCGCGGGAACTCGTCGACCGGGATGTAGCTCGGGTCGCCGGGCTTGAGAACGCTGACGCCGGACAGCTTGTCGAGGCCGAGCGTCCGGAGCTTGCTCGCGCTGCCGTGCTTCGCGACGCGCATGATGTCGGCGACCGCGTTCGACACCTGCTGGATGCCGTTCGTGGTGATCGCCCAGTACTGCGGCGCGGCACCGGTCGGCTGCGTGGAGAAGACGTCGCCCGCGGTCAGCCCGTCGAAGTCGCCCGGGGCCACACCCTCCGGAACCTGCGGCGGGGTCAGGGGCGGGACCTCGGGGATCGCGTTCAGCAATCCCTGCGTGATCTTCCGCGGCTTCTGGTTCAGCTGCAGGGCCGTCGAAACCGCGTTGCGCGTGTCGCTGGCGTCGATCTCGGCGCGGACGGTGTTGGCGTTCGGGCGGTTCTGGGTGCTCGGCAGGCGGTAGATCAGGTAGGTCTTGCCGTTGTCCCCCTTCGCCAGCAGGGCCTCGTTGTCGCCCAGCTCGGTGCCGAGGGCACTCGGCGCGACGCCGCCGAAGACGTAGGTGTTGGTCTGGTCGACGCTGTCGGGCACCGGCAGCGTCGGGTCGAGCTGAACCTGGTCGCACACCGCCCAATTGGGCGAAATCCGCTGGGAATCGGTCGGGATCAGCTGCGGTCCGTCCGGAATTCCGGTCAGTTTTCCGCGCGGAATGTCCTTCAGCTGGTCGTCGGAAACGACCGTGGGATTCTTCACACTCTGGGTGCTCGCCGCGGCCGGCGCGGCGGCCGCGGGCGCGCCGGCGGTGCCGCCCGAGTTCGACTGCTGCTTCTGCTGGGCCAGCAGAAGCAGCCGCGCCGACGCGAGGTTGAACGTCGGGACGAGCATCTTCGGGTTCCCCCCCATCACCACGTAGACCGTGCCGGACTGCTCGCCGATCACGATCCCACCGGCTTCCGGGACCGACGGGGCCGGGCTGAGCAGCCCCCAGACGACGAACACGATCATGCCGAGGGCGCCGAGCACCACCCCGACGATCGTGGCCCTCGTGTGGGTGCGCATGGGGTCGTGCAGCATCACGGCGTCGCGCCGGACCAGCGCCGACTGCATCCGGCGCAGGACGAACTTGTACGCCTGAACCTGAGACTTAGTCGTGGGTGTTGATGGCATTCTCGACCTACAGCTCTCCCCGTCGCGGTACGGTTCCGCAGGATAGCCGTACGGGGACCGTCTGGTGTGGGGTTTCTACCAACTCCGGCTAGGGTCGGACTCCCCGGGACCCGGCTTCCGGGTACGCAGCAAGCACCGAGGGGAAGAGAAAGCGCGGATGTCCGTCACCACTCCTCCACGTCCGCCTGGCCCGCCCGGGCCCCCGCCTCCCGGCCGCCCGCCGGGCCCGCCGCCGCGGCCGGGGAGACCCGGTGGTCCCGGCGGTCCGGGAGCTGTGCCCGGCGGTCCCGGCGGTGTTCCCGGTGGACCCGGTGGTGGCCCTGGCGGACCCGGCATGCCCCCGCGCGGTCCCGGCGGCCCCGGTCCGGGCCCTGGTGGCCCCGGCGGACGTCCCGGCGGACCCGGTGGCCCGGGCGGCGGCGGTCCTGGTGGCCCCGGTGGGCCTGGTGGCCCCGGCGGCGGCAGTCCTGGTGGACCTGGCGGTCCTGGTGGGCCTGGCGGACCCGGCGGCGGCGGTCCTGGTGGCCCCGGTGGACCTGGTGGGCCCGGCGGTGGTGGACCCGGCGGTCCCGGCGGTCCGCAGGGACCCGACGACAGCGGCCCCGCCACTCCCCCGCCCAGTCCGGTGCGGATGGCGCCCCCCGCGCGGCGCCGGTCCTCGGGGGTGACCCTCGGCCCGCTCCCCGTGGCGAACCTCGTCGTGCTCGAGGTCGGCCTCGCGGTCGGGCTCGTGCTGCTCGCCATCAACATGTCGATGAAGTACGTCGCGATCGGCGTCGTCGGCTTCGCCCTCATCGTCGCGCTGCTGCGCTGGCGCGGCCGCTGGTTCACCCAGTGGATCGGGCTGACGATGCGCTACTCCTTCCGCTCGCACGACCGCGTCGCGGAGCCACTGCCGCCGAGCACGGTCGAGGAGCTCGCCGCCGAAGAGACCACGGTCACCGGCCCGGACGACGCCCGCGTGAACCTGCTCCGCATCGCCGTGCCGGACCTCGTCGTCGCGCACGGCGTCGACCACGAACGCCAGCAGGTCGGGCTCGCCTGGAACGACGGCACCTGGACGGCGGTGCTGCTCGTCGAGCCGGCGCCCGCGCTGATCACCCAGGCGGGTGGCGCGCCGAGCCTGCCCCTGTCGGCGCTCGCGCCGTGCCTCGAGGACCGCGGCGTGGTCCTCGACTCGATCCAGATGATCTGGCACTGCTACCCGGGCAGCGCGGCGCTGCCGGCGGATTCGCCCGCGCTGAGCTCCTACATGGAGGTGCTCGGGCCGCTGCCCGCGGCGGCGCGGCGGACGACGTGGGTCGCGATCCGGCTGGACCCGAGGCGGTGCCCGGCGGCGATCCGGGAGCGCGGCGGCGGCGTCGTCGGCGCCCACCGCGCGCTGATCGGCGCGCTTTCGCGGGTCCGCAACGCGCTGGAGTCGCAGGGCGTGCCGACCCGGCCGCTCGACCCGGACGAGCTGCTGCGCGCGAGCATTTCGGCCGCGGAGCTCACGTCCGTCGCCGGCTCGCCGAGCAAGGTCACGCTGCAAGAGCGGTGGTCCGGCGTGACCGCGGCCGGCATCGGCCACGCGAGCTACGCGATCACCGGCTGGCCGAAGGGCAAGATCACCGGCAGCCTCGACGCGCTGACGAGCGTCCGCGCGCTGTCGGCGACGCTCGCGATGTCGATTTCCCCCGCGTCCGACGAGGGCAAGATCGGGCTGCGCGGCGTGGTCCGGCTGAGCGCGCGCAACCCGCGTGAGCTCGACGCCGCCGACCAGCGGCTGAACGGGCTGTCCGAGCGGCTGAACGTGAGCCTGACGCCGCTGCGCGGGCTGCAGGTCTCCGCGTTCGCCGCGACGCTGCCGATCGGAGGTACCGCATGAGCTCCCGCGTCCGTGACGCCGGGCAGAACACCGGGATGGCACCGGAGTTCACCGTGGACCCGGCCATGCTCGACGCGGTCAGCCCCTCGGGCGACCGCGGCGGCATCGTGCTTGGCTCGGGCCTGAAGGGCGAGCCGCTGACGATCTCGGCGCTGCGCTCGACGCCGACCCGCATCGTGCTGGTGGGCGGGCTGTACCTGGCCCGCCAGGTGGCGATGCGCGCGATGGCGGTCGGCGCGTGGGTCGTGGTCGCGACCGGGCGCCCGACCGAGTGGCAGGTCCTGTCCCGCGCGGCCGGCAGCCGCGACGGCCGTCCGTCGCCGCTGGTGCAGATCCGGCGGCTGTCGCCGGTCGAGCTGCCGCGGCCGTCGGAGGACGCGCCGCTGCTGGTCGTGACCGACGGCGGCCCGACCCCGCAGGACCTGTTCCCGCCCCGGTCGCCCTGGCAGACGACGGTGTACGTGCTGCCGTACCTGCACCCCCAGGCGGGCGTGACGGCGAACGCGGCGGACTTGGTGCTGATGCAGCGCCTCCCGGCCGGCCAGGCCGAGCTGGCGGGCCGCATCTGGAACCTGCCGCCGCAGATGATGCGCCAGCTGACGATGCTGAAGGACGACCAGGTGGTGGCCCTGGGCCGCAACCTGTGGCGGCCGCTGCGGCTGGTGACGACGGGCAAGGAGCAGCAGCTCCTGGGCCCGGTCCGCCGCGGCGACTGAGGCCACTCCGACCAAAGCCGTGAAGGCCACCTTGAGGAACTTTAAGTTCCTGAAGGTGGCCTTCACGGCTTTTGGCCACGGGTCAGGCGTCCGGCTGGGACGCGCTGCAGATCAGGTTGCCGGCGGAGTTCTTCAGCAGGTGTTGGCGCAGTGCCGGTAGTGCGCGTCCATCCCCTGTGAGCTGTACCCACAGGGGAAGGCGGCCGGCACCGCGGTGGCGGTGGCGGGGATGGCCAGAACGGCGCCGAAGGTGGCCGCGATTCCCGCGGTGATGCGACGAAGACTTGTCGACATGCTTCGAACATGCCACATCCCGAACGGCGTGCTCGCCGCCTTCACCCGATCCGATGATCTTGTCAGGACGGTGCCGTGCGGACGTTCCTGGTCTGCTCCGCCCGGGCGGCCAGCTCCTCGTCCGGCGGGTAGTCCACCGCCGTCAAGGTCAGTCCGTGGGCCGGCGCCACCGCGCTGTCGCGGACCCCGCTCGCCAGCACCTCCGCGGGCCAGTCACGCCCTCGCCGGCCGTCGCCCACCAGGAGGAGGGCGCCGACCAGGCTGCGGACCATCGAGTGGCAGAACGCGTCCGCCGAGACCGCGACCTCCAGCAGGTGCTCGTCCACCCGCCGCCACTCCAGGCGCTGCAGCTCACGGATCGTCGTGCCCGTGTCGCGCTGCTTGCAGTACGCCGCGAAGTCCTGCAGTCCCAGCAGAGCTGACGCTGCCTCGTTCATCGCGTCCGTCGACAGTGGACGGTTCCACGCCAGCGTGTCGCTGCGGCGCAATGGGTCTGCGCCCCACGGAGCGTCGGAAACGCGGTAGCGGTAGTGGCGGCGGATCGCCGAGAACCGCGCGTCGAAACCCTCCGGGGCCACGCGGGCGCCGAGCACCCGGACGTCGCCCGGCAGGAGGCGGTTCCAGCGCCCGGCCATGCGGCTCAGGTCCGGGATGCCCTCCGACGACACCGGAATCCGGCCCGAAGGCTCCGAAAGCGGGACGACGTCGACGTGCACCACCTGGCCCGTCGCGTGTACCCCGGCGTCCGTGCGGCCCGCGACCACCACGGACTTGGGGATCGACGCCCCTGGCGGCTGCCGCTGCAAGGCCTCTTCCAGAACGCCCTGGACCGTGCGACGCGAGGGCTGACGGGCCCAGCCCGAGAAGTCCGTGCCGTCGTAGGAGACGTCCAGGCGCAGACGAACGAGCCCGCCCTCCCCGGGGGGAGTGGCGGGCTCGTTCGGAACGGCTTCCGTCGTCAGGACTCGTCGTCCTGCTGCGACGGCGGCAGCGAGAAGCCCGCGGCTTCGGCAGCCTCGGTCGAGGCGAACCACACCTCGGCGTTGGTCTGCTCGTAGTACGGGCTTTCCTCGGTGTGGTAGTACTTCGACTCGTCGTTGCCCTTGATCGGGAAGCCCTCGGGCTGCGTCCCGTCCTCGAGCGGCGCGTGGCTGCCCTCGCCGTAGGGAGCCTCGGTAGCGGCTTCCTCGGTGACAGCAGGCACAGCCTCCGCGGCGGTCTTCTTCTCGTCCTTGGCGAACTTCGTCTTCCGAGCGCGCTCGGCTTCCGAGGTCACGGTCTTCTCGGGCACCAGTTCGATGACCGCCATCTTGGCGTTGTCACCCTTGCGGGGCATCGTCTTGGTGATCCGGGTGTAGCCACCCGGACGCTCCGCGAAGTGCGGACCGATCTCGGCGAACAGCTTGTGGACGACGTCCTTGTCACGGACGACGCGCTGAACCTGACGACGGTTGTGCAGGTCGCCCCGCTTCGCCTTCGTGATCAGCTTCTCGGCCAGCGGACGGACCCGCTTCGCCTTCGCCTCGGTCGTCGTGATCTTGCCGTGCTCGAACAGCTGCGTGGCCAAGTTGGCCAGGATCAGCCGCTCGTGCGCGGACGACCCGCCGAGCCGGGCTCCCTTGGTAGGGGTGGGCATTGGTTCTCCTACTAGTTCAGCTCACAGCGTCCGGGCGAAGGCCTAGAGCTGCTCGGTCTCTGCGTAGTCCTGGCCATCGTCGTGGCCGTCCGAAATCCCGTCGGCGATGCCACCGACACCCTCCGACCAGCCTTCACCGTCGTAGCTGGCGGCCGCCGCGGTCGGGTCGAACCCGGGCGGGCTGTCCTTCAGCGCGAGGCCGAGGCCGACGAGCTTGAGCTTGACCTCGTCGATCGACTTGGCGCCGAAGTTGCGGATGTCGAGCAGGTCCGCCTCGCTGCGCGAGACCAGCTCGCCCACCGTGTGGATGCCCTCGCGCTTGAGGCAGTTGTACGACCGGACGGTGAGGTCCAGATCCTCGATCGGCATCGCGTAGGCGGCGATGGTGTCCGCTTCCTGCGGCGACGGGCCGATCTCGATGCCCTCGGCGTCGACGTTCAGCTCGCGGGCGAGACCGAACAGCTCCACCAGCGTCTTGCCGGCCGACGCGACCGCGTCGCGCGGCGTGATCGACGGCTTGGTCTCGACGTCCAGGATCAGCTTGTCGAAGTCGGTGCGCTGCTCGACACGGGTGGCCTCGACCTTGTACGTCACCTTGAGCACCGGCGAGTAGATCGAGTCGACCGGGATCCGGCCGATCTCCGCGCCCGCCTGCTTGTTCTGCAGGGCCGGAACGTAACCGCGGCCGCGCTCGACGACGAGCTCGATCTCGAGCTTGCCCTTGCCGTTCAGCGACGCGATGTGCAGATCCGGGTTGTGCACGGTGACACCGGCCGGCGGCACGATGTCGGCTGCCGTGACCTCACCGGGGCCCTGCTTGCGCAGGTACATGGTGACCGGCTCGTCCTCTTCCGAGGACACCACGAGCTCCTTGAGGTTCAGGATGATGTCGGTGACGTCTTCCTTCACCCCCGGGACGGTGGTGAACTCGTGCAGCACGCCGTCGATGCGGATGCTCGTCACGGCCGCGCCCGGGATGGACGACAGCAGCGTACGACGCAGCGAGTTGCCGAGCGTGTAGCCGAAGCCGGGCTCCAGCGGTTCGATGGTGAACCGGGAGCGGGTCTCGTTGACCGTCTCTTCGCCGAGAGCCGGCCGCTGGGAAATCAGCATTCTTCCAATTCCTTTCCAAACGGCGACCGCCATATGACGCCGAAAGGGGTGGCGAGGCGGCGGCGCACCTGTTGCGCCGCCGCCCGGTCCGACCGGGGCCGGACTACTTCGAGTAGAGCTCGACGATCAGCTGTTCCTGAACCGGAACGTCGATCTGCGCGCGCTCCGGCAGCTGGTGGACCAGCACGCGGAGGTTGGACTGGACGACCTGCAGCCACGCCGGGATCGGGCGGTCGCCGTAGGACTCCTTGGCCACGACCAGGGGCAGCATCGTGAACGACTTCGGCCGCACGTCGATGATGTCCCACTTCGAGACCTGGTAGGACGGGACGTTGACCTTGACGCCGTTGACCAGGAAGTGGCCGTGGCTCACCAGCTGACGCGCCTGACGGCGGGTGCGGGCGATGCCGGCGCGGTAGATCACGTTGTCCAGGCGGGACTCGAGGATCTGCAGCAGGTTCTCACCGGTCTTGCCAGGACGCCGGACGGCTTCCTTGTAGTACCGGACGAACTGACGCTCGAGAACGCCGTAGGTGTAGCGAGCCTTCTGCTTCTCCTGCGACTGCAGGAGGTACTCGGACTCCTTGATGCGCCCGCGGCCGTGCTGGCCCGGCGGGTAGGGGCGACGCTCGAAAGCCTGGTCGCCGCCGATGAGGTCAACCTTGAGGCGACGCGAAATACGCGTCGCGGGGCCGGTGTAACGAGCCATTTCTTCTTACTCCTCCCCGTTCCTCAGACCCGGCGCCGCTTGGGCGGGCGGCAGCCGTTGTGAGGCTGCGGGGTCACGTCCTGGATGGTGCCGACCTCGAGGCCGGCGGCCTGCAGCGAGCGGATCGCCGTCTCGCGGCCCGAACCCGGGCCCTTCACGAAGACGTCGACCTTCTTCATGCCGTGCTCGGCGGCCTTGCGGGCAGCGCTCTCGGCGGCCATCTGCGCGGCGAACGGAGTGGACTTACGCGAGCCCTTGAAGCCCACGTGACCACTCGACGCCCACGCGATCACGGCACCGGTCGGGTCCGTGATCGAGACGATGGTGTTGTTGAAGGTGCTCTTGATGTGCGCGTGACCGTGCGCGACATTCTTCTTTTCCTTGCGGCGGACCTTCTTGGCCCCCGCCGCAGTACGAGACTTCGGTGGCATGTTGTGAGGGATCTCCTGTTAGCGCGCGTTCTCTTGGTGAGCGGCGACCGCTTCGGCCTGGCCGCGCCGGATGATCGATCCGGCGTCGGTGTACAGGTTGCGGAGCGCCATCGGGCGGGCGTAGAGCGCCTTGGGCGAGACACAGGCCGAGCCGCGACGCTGGGCGCCGCCCATCTGCACGACCTTCTTGCCCTGGACGCTCACTTCTTGCCAGCCTTCTTCTTGCCGGCGACCGTCTTCTTCGGACCCTTGCGGGTACGGGCGTTGGTCTTCGTGCGCTGACCGCGGACGGGCAGTCCGCGACGCCACCGAATGCCTTCGTAACACCCGATCTCGATCTTCCGACGGATGTCGGCGTTCACCTCGCGGCGAAGGTCACCCTCGACCTTGAAGTTCTCTTCGATGTAGACACGCAGCTTCGCGAGGTCGTCATCTCCGAGATCCTTCACGCGGGTGTCCGCGTTGAGCTCGGCAGCCTTGATCAGCTGCTTCGAGCGGGTACGGCCGATGCCGTAGATGTAGGTAAGCGCGATCTCCAACCGCTTTTCGCGGGGGAGGTCTACGCCAGCGAGTCGTGCCATTGGCGTTGATGCTCCTTCATAGGATTCGTCTTCAGGTCTGCTCCCCGTCCGGTTCCGGGACCGACTCGCCTGTCGTGCCCTCGGCTTGCGCTTCGGGTGTCCCGGCCCCGGCCTGAAGCCCGGGGGTGAACCGGCCCACTCGCGTGGACCGGCAGGTGCGGGGAGGTTGTGTAGCCGTCAATCCGCTCTGCTCGAGTGCGGGTGATCAGCCCTGCCGCTGCTTGTGCCGCAGGTTCTCGCAGATCACCATGATCCGGCCGTGACGGCGGATCACCTTGCACTTGTCGCAGATCTTCTTGACGCTCGGCTGAACCTTCACGTCTTCTGCTCTCCTGCTTCTGTAACAGCCGGGGCTTCGCCCCGGGCCGGGGGCTCCGCCACCCGGACCCCCGAAACCTCCGCTGAGCTGCTCTTCGTGATCACTTGTAGCGGTAGACGATGCGACCACGAGAGAGGTCGTAGGGCGAGAGCTCCACGACAACCCTGTCCTCGGGCAGGATGCGGATGTAGTGCTGCCGCATCTTGCCGCTGATGTGTGCCAGGACCTTGTGACCGTTCTCCAACTCGACGCGGAACATCGCGTTGGGGAGCGGCTCGACTACGCGGCCTTCGACCTCGATGGCCCCGTCTTTCTTCGCCATGTCCTCCGCTTTTCCTTGTCGACAACTCTGCTGTCGCAGTACTGCCTGTCGCTACACTGTGTGATCAGATGAGCACGAGTGCCTGTCTGGGTGGAACGTCGGCACACTGGTGCCCGAGTCCCATGACCGTGAATTCACGAACGCGCAGGATCCGGGCGCGATAAGTGCGCCGACTTGATAGTGTACGCATCTCGTGTCGCGACCCCCAAACCGGGGGTGACCGTGCTAGATGACGGTGCAGGTGGGCGAGAATATGCTCGCCACGACAGGTGAAAGCGCAGGTCAGGCTTCTTCAGGAGCCGTCAGAACCCACGGGCCGTCGTCGGTGATCGCGACGGTGTGCTCCCAGTGGGCGGCGCGGGAGCCGTCGGCCGTGACGACCGTCCAGCCGTCGTCCAGCTCGCGGGTCTCCCCGCCGCCGCCGGTCAGCATCGGCTCGATCGCCAGCGCCATGCCGGGCTTCAGCCGCGGGCCCTTGCCCGGCTTGCCGATGTTCGGCAGGAACGGGTCCATGTGCATCTGGCGCCCGATGCCGTGGCCGCCGTACTCGACGATCATCCCGTAGTCGATGCCGTCGTCGCGGCCCGCGCGTTCGGCGGCCGACTGGACGGCGTAGGAGATGTCGGTGAGCCGGCCGCCGGCGCTGACCGCCTCGATGCCGGCCCACATCGCCGCTTCGGTCGCCGCGGACAGCGCCAGGTCGGCGCCGGAGACGTCACCGATCGCCAGCGTGACGGCGGAGTCGCCGTGCCAGCCGTCGAGGATCGCCCCGCAGTCGACGGAGATGATGTCGCCGTCGGCCAGCACCTGGGTCTTCGCCGGGATGCCGTGGACGATCTGCTCGTTCACCGACGCGCAGATCGACGCCGGGAAGCCGTGGTAGCCCTTGAAGGACGGCACCGCGCCGGCGTCCCGGATCGTCTGCTCGGCCAGCTCGTCGAGCTCGGCCGTGCTGACGCCCGGTTTCGCTGCGGCGTGGACCGCCGCGAGCGTGCGGGCGACGACGAGCCCCGCGGCCCGCATCGCCTGGAGCTCGTCCGAGGTCTTGACCTCGATCATGCGCCCACGCCGGAGCACTTGCAGAACACGCAACCCTCCGAGATTCACGTGCGGTCGCGCAGCGCTTTCAGCACGCGGCCGGAGATCTCCTCGACGCTGCCGACGCCGTCGACGGTCACCAGGATGCCGGCGTAGTACTCGAGCAGCGGCGCGGTGTCCGACACGTAGATCTGCTGGCGGCGGCGGATGACCTCTTCGGTGTCGTCCGCGCGGCCGCGGGACATGAGGCGCCCGACGACGACGTCCTCCGGCACCTCGAGCTGGATCACGGCGTCGAGCGAAACGTCGGCGTCGCCGAGGATCTCGCCGAGGACCTCGGCCTGCTTGGTGTTGCGGGGGAAGCCGTCGAGCAGGAAGCCGGCCTTCGCGTCCGGCTCCGCCAGCCGCTCCCGGACCATTTCGTTCGTCACCGAGTCGGGCACGAGCTCGCCCGAGTCCAGGTAGCGCTTGGCTTCCTGGCCCAGCGGGGTCTCCTGGCCGACGTGCGCGCGGAACAGTTCACCCGTGGAGATGTGCGGGACGCGCAGCTGCTCCGACAGAGCCTCCGCCTGCGTACCTTTGCCCGCGCCTGGCGGACCGACGAGAACCAGCCGCGTCACTTCAAGAACCCTTCGTAGTTGCGCTGCATCAGCTGGCTTTCGATCTGCTTCACGGTGTCGAGCCCGACACCGACCATGATCAGCACAGCCGTGCCACCGAACGGGAAGTTCTGGTTGTTCCCGCTACCGGTCACCGACAGGAAGAAGTTCGGAAGAATCGCGATGATGCCCAGGTACAGCGAACCCGGAAGGGTGATCCGGCCGAGCACGAAGCTCAAGTACTCGGCGGTGGGGCGGCCCGGGCGGATGCCCGGGATGAAGCCACCGAACTTCTTCATCTCGTCCGCGCGCTCGTCCACGTTGAACGTGATGGTGATGTAGAAGTACGTGAAGAAGATGATCAGCGCGAAGTACAGCGCGATGTGCACCCAGCTGGACTGGTTCACGACGTAGTTCTTGATGAAGACCTGCCAGCCGGAGTTGCTGTTCTGGTCGCCGACGAGGCGGCTGATCAGGTCCGGCAGGTACAGCAGGGACGACGCGAAGATGACCGGGATGACGCCGGCCTGGTTCACCTTGATCGGCAGGTAGGTCGACGTGCCGCCGTACATCCGGCGGCCGATCATGCGCTTGGCGTACTGCACCGGGATCCGGCGCTGCCCCTGCTCGACGAAGATGACGCTCGCGATGATCACGAGGCCGAAGACGCAGATCATCGTCAGCGCGACGCCACCGCCGTTGCTGAGGATGTTGCCGCCCTCGACCGGGATGCGCGCCGCGATGTTCAGGAAGATCAGGACGGACATGCCGTTGCCGACACCGCGTTCGGTGATCAGCTCGCCCAGCCACATCATGACGGCGGTGCCCGCGGTCATGGTGATCACGATGATGGCGAGCGAGTAGACGCTGTTGTCCGGGATGATCGGCTGGTCGCAGTCCGGGAAGAGCTGCTTGCGGTCCGCGAGCGCGACCACGCCGGTGGCCTGCAGGATCGCCAGCGCGACCGTCAGGTACCGGGTGTACTGGGTCAGCTTGCCCTGGCCGGCCTGGCCTTCCTTCTTCAGCTCCTCGAACCGCGGGATGACCACGGTCAGCAGCTGGATGATGATGCTCGCCGTGATGTACGGCATGATGCCGGTCGAGAAGAGCGACAGCTGCAGCAGCGCACCGCCGCTGAACAGGTTCAGCAGCTGGTAGACGCCTTCCTGCTGCGCCTGGGAACTACAGGCCTGTACCGCCCCGTAGGAGATCCCGGGTGCCGGAATGGTCGCACCGATTCGGTAGACCGCGACGATGGCTAGCGTGAACAGGATCTTCTTGCGTAGATCCGGCGTCGCGAGAGCCGAGCGGAAGGCGCTGAACACGCGGGGGACCTCCTCGGCGTCGTCGGCCGTCCTCAACCGACGATCGGCTTGGCCGGCACGGGCGGCCGGCAGGAACACACAGCACTACTGGCACGCAAGCCAGGAACGCTTCGGGGCACACTCGTCCCGAAGCGTGTCGCCGACTCTAACAGCTTCACAGGGCGTGTCCGCAGTGCGTGTGCGTTTTCCGTACCAAGGTTGCTCCGGCGGGTTGATCCACATCGCCGTCTTGCCCGTAATCCTTGACACACGAGGACAAGAACGGGATCAAGCGCTCGACGTCGCGAGCACGCCGGCGAGGCCGACGAGGACCACGCCGGTGCCGCGGTCGACGTTGCGCCGGGCCCGCCGCGTGAGCTCGACCGACTTCACCGCGGCGCCGACGCCGACGTACACCGAGCCGGCCAGGAACTCGGCGAGGAGGTAGACGCCGCCCAGCAGCGCGATTTGCGCCGAAAATGGTCCGTGACCTGCGTCGATGAACTGCGGGACGAACGCGGTGAAGATGAGGATCGCCTTCGGGTTGGTGATCGCGACGCCGAATTCCTTGCGCGCGACGCGCCACGCCGTGGCCGGTGCCGTGGTCGTCCGGGCGGCTTCGGGTTCGCCGTCCGCGCGCCGGATGGTGGACCACAGGATCCGCACGCCGAGGTAGAGCAGGTAGGCCGCGCCGGCCCACTTGATGATCGTGAGGGCGGTCTCGGACGCGGCCAGCAGCTGCCCCAGCCCGGCCGCGACGGCGGTGATCAACAGGGTGAACGCGGTCAGCCGGCCGAGCAGTCCGGCGAGGCCGCGGCGGACACCGTGCGTCATCCCGTGGTGGAGACCGAGCAGGTTGTTCGCCCCTGGCGTAAGCGCGATGAGCACGGACGCCCCGAAGAAGACCAGCAGCCACGACACGACGACCACCTCCGGTCCCCACGGTAGCGCCGGGGGCGAGCGGGTTATCCGGATTGCCGGGGTTGTTCGGGTTCGTCCGGCGGCAGCACTGTGATGGCGACGCCGGTGGGCGGGGTCGGGGCGTCGGCGTAGGCGAGGGTCGGATCGGCCCAGTCGTCATCGACGCGCCGCCAGGCGGGCAGGTAGGCCAGCACGGCCGCGACGGCGACCAGGACGGTGGCCCCGATCAGCAGCCACATGCCGGCCGCGGTGATGACTTCGAGGTCCAGGTTCTCCGCCATGTCGGACCACCCGACACCGCTCATGCCGACGGTGGTGACGACGCCGGCGGTGAAGAAGGCGCCCGCGGCGATCAGCCACCGGCCGCGCTCCGGCCGCGAGAAAGCCGTGAAAGCGGCGGCGGCCAGCACCAGGGCGGCGAGGATCAGCGGGATGCCGACGGGCGAGCCTCCCTGGTCGACGGCGTCCTGCCCGGGGATTTCGATGCGGCGGCCCCAGGCGGTTTCGGTGATGGTGAGCTGGGCTTCGAAGGACCGCTGCCGGACGCTGACGTGCTGCTGGAGCCGGACGAGGGGGAAGAAGAGGCCGCCGACGGTCATGAGCGCCGCGACGGCGGTGAGGAGGGGCGGGAGGAAGCGGAGGAGGCCGGAAGGGGGGTTTGCGGCTGCCGCCGTGGCCGGGATCGGTGCGGGCCCGGCGGCTGGGAGGGGCGGAGGGACGGCGGTGGCTCCGCCGGGCAGTTCGGCGACCGGGAACGGCAGTTGTGCGGGCGGGTGGGGTGCTCGCGTGGCCTGGGCCGGGAAGGCGAGCGGATCGGCGGACGCCGCTGCGGTTGCGGCCGGGTAGGCCGGTGGAGCAGCAGGCAGCGGCGTGGCTTCCGTCGGGAAGCTCAGCGGATTCGCGGGCGGCGACGCGGCTTGCCCCGGAACAAGCGGGTCAGCAGGCGCGGCTTCCGCCGGAACAGGCGATGCGTCGACGGGCGAGGCGACCTCGACCGGAAAGCTCAACGGCGACTCCGCGGCCTCGGACGGCGGGCCCGGCCGCTCGGGCGGCTCCTGCGACGGTCTGTCCACCCTGTGATCCTCCGTCCGGATCCGCGCCACGGCAAGGAAGGCCACGAACCTGTCCGGTCAGTCGTCCGCCGGGGGAAGCACCGTGATCGAGACCCCGGACGGGGGTGTCGTCGTGTCCGCGAACGCCACCGCGGGATCCGCCCACTCCGGGCGGCCCGCGGGCGGGCGGCGGTGGCTCAGCACCGCGGCCGCGGCGGCGGCCACCACCGCCGCCAGGAGCACCCACAGGCCGGCCAGGAAGGTCATCTCCGTCTGGGGCGGGCCGTCGTCCAGGAGGCGGCGGGCGCTCTGCATCCCGATCGTGCAGACCGCGCCGGCCAGGAAGGCCGCGGCGCCGAACGTCGTCGCGCTCGCGGCCGCGCCCGGGTGGCGGGTCGCCGCCTGCCGGATGCCGAGGACCAGCGCCGCCAGGAGGATCGCGCTCGCCAGCAGCAGCGGGAGCCCGAGCGGCGCGGACGGCGAGCCGATCTCCGCCTGGCCCGGGAACGTGAAGTCGATCCGCCAGGCGCTCACGGTCGTCCGCGCGACCCCGCCCGTC
This sequence comes from Amycolatopsis sp. NPDC051061, assembly GCF_040682935.1. Taxonomy (NCBI): domain Bacteria; kingdom Bacillati; phylum Actinomycetota; class Actinomycetes; order Pseudonocardiales; family Pseudonocardiaceae; genus Amycolatopsis; species Amycolatopsis sp. NPDC051061. Next base: position 243,750 of record NZ_JBFBBZ010000009.1, on the reverse strand, counting down.
TCCCAGCCGACCGGCTGCTCGGTGCGGTAGAACGGCAGGAAGGTCCCGGCGACCGTCAGGGCGAGGGCGAGCGCGACGAGCCCAGGCGCCAGGAAGGCACCGCCACGACGAGCCCGTGCGGGCGATACCGGCGGTTCAGGAGTCAGGTCCACCCCCGCGATCCTTCCGCCGGGACGCGGCGGCCACAAGCGAACCCGGGAACGCCGATGGCCCGCCTGGCGAACCAGGCGGGCCATCGGAGGAAGAACGAGCTCAGTTGGTGGTGGCGGTGCCACCGGCCGCTTCGAGCTTCTCCTTGGCGGAGCCGGAGAAACCGTCGGCGGTGATGTCGAGCTTGACGCCGTTCAGGTCGCCGTTGCCGAGGACCTTGACGAGCTTGCCCTTGCGGACGAGACCGTTCGAGGCGAGCTCCTCGACGCCGACCTTGCCACCGTCCGGGAAGACGCGGGCGATGTCGCCCAGGTTCACCGGCTGGTACTCGGTACGGAAGCGGTTCTTGAAGCCGCGAAGCTTCGGGAGCCGCATGTGGATGGGCATCTGCCCACCCTCGAAGCCGGCGGGCACGTTCTTCCGGGCCTTGGTGCCCTTCGTACCGCGACCGGCGGTCTTACCCTTCGAACCCTCACCACGACCGACGCGCATCTTCTCGCGCTTCGCGCCCGGAGCCGGACGCAGGTGGTGGATCTTGATGGCCGTCATGCCTTGACCTCCTCGACCTCCACCAGGTGGCGGACGGTGTGGATCAGGCCGCGCACCTGGGGGGTGTCTTCCCGCACGACGCTCTGGCGGATCTTGCGCAGCCCGAGGGTGCGCAGCGACTCGCGGTGAGCGTGCTTCGTGCCGATCTTGCTCTTGACCTGCGTGACCTTGAGCTCAGCCATGTCAGACCCCCTGGCCCGCGCGCTGGCGCAGCATCCGGGCCGGCGCGACGTCCTCGAGCGGGAGACCGCGGCGGGCCGCGACCTCTTCGGGACGCTGCAGGCCCTTCAGGGCCGCCACGGTCGCGTGCACGATGTTGATCGCGTTGTCGGAGCCGAGCGACTTCGACAGCACGTCGTGGACACCCGCGCACTCCAGCACGGCGCGCACCGGGCCACCGGCGATGACGCCGGTACCGGCGGACGCCGGGCGGAGCAGCACGACCCCGGCGGACGCCTCACCCGTGATCGGGTGGGGAATGGTGCCGCCGACGCGGGGAACGCGGAAGAAGTTCTTCTTCGCTTCCTCGACGCCCTTGGCGATCGCCGCGGGAACTTCCTTGGCCTTGCCGTAGCCGACGCCGACCTGACCGTCACCGTCACCGACGACGACGAGGGCGGTGAAGCTGAAGCGACGACCACCCTTGACGACCTTGGCGACGCGGTTGATCGTCACGACCTTCTCGAGGTGCGGGGTCTTGTCCTGGCCGGCCCCGCCACGGCCGCTGTCGCGCCGGTCCCGGCCGCCACCGCGACGGTCATTGCGGTCGTTGCCGCCCTGCCCGCCGGGTCCGCCCTGTCCGCCGCCGAATTGCCGTGTACGTCCCGGCATCAGGCTTTCCTTCCGTTAACAAGCTTCTGCATCGTCAGAACTCCAACCCCGCCTCACGGGCGGCGTCGGCGAGCGCGGCGATGCGGCCGTGGTAGGCGTTGCCCCCACGGTCGAACACCACAGCCGAGATCCCGGCGTTCTTGGCACGCGCGGCGACGAGTTCCCCGACCTTCGCGGCCTTGGCCTTCTTGTCGCCCTCGAGTGCCCGGACGTCCGCCTCGAGGGTGGACGCCGACACCAGCGTGTGGCCGACCAGGTCGTCGATGACCTGCACGGCGATGTGCCGCGAGGACCGCTTGACGACCAGGCGGGGACGCTGCTCGGTGCCCGAAACCTTCTTGCGGAGCCGGAAGTGCCGACGGGCCTTCGCGACGCGGCGGCGGGTCGAGATGTCCTTGCCCACCGGCTTGCGCTTCGTAGTCGTGTCGCTCATGATCACTTACCCGTCTTTCCGACCTTGCGGCGGATCTTCTCACCCTCGTAGCGCAGGCCCTTGCCCTTGTAGGGGTCCGGGCGCCGCAGCTTGCGGATGACGGCCGAGATCTGGCCGACCTTCTGCTTGTCGATACCGGAAACCGAGAACCGGGTCGGGGTCTCCACCTTGAAGGTGATGCCCTCCGGCGCCTCGATCTTCACCGGGTGCGAGTAGCCGAGGGCGAACTCGAGGTCCGAGCCCTTGGCCTGCACGCGGTAACCGACACCGTGGATCTCGAGCTTCTTCTCGTAGCCCGCGGTCACACCCACGACCAGGTTGTTCACCAGGGTGCGGGTGAGGCCGTGCAGGGCCTTGCTGGTGCGCTCGTCGTCCGGGCGCTTCACCAGCAGGGTGCCGTCGTCGTCGCGCTCGACCGTGATCGGCTCGGCGATGGTGTGCTCCAGGGTCCCCTTGGGGCCCTTGACGCTGATGTGCTGACCATCGATGGTCACCTCGACCCCGGAGGGGACGGCGACCGGCAGCTTTCCGATGCGTGACATGTCTGTGCCCCCTTCCTTACCAGACGTAGGCGAGGACTTCGCCGCCCACGCTGTTGCGCTTGGCCTGACGGTCCGTCTGCAGCCCCGAAGACGTCGAGATGATCGCGACGCCGAGGCCACCGAGAACGGACGGCAGTTCGGTCGATTTTGCGTAGACCCGCAGACCCGGCTTGGAGACGCGCCGGAGGCCGGCGATGCTCCGCTCGCGGTTGGGGCCGTACTTGAGTTCGACGACGAGGTTCTTGTGCTTTTCGCCCGGCTCGTCGTGGTAGCCCGCGATGTAGCCCTCGCGCTTGAGGATCTCGGCGATGTTCGCCTTGAGCTTCGAGTGCGGGAGCTTGACCTCGTCGTGGTACGCCGAGTTCGCGTTACGCAGACGCGTCAAGAAGTCTGCGATGGGGTCGGTCATCGTCATGGTGACCTGTCAACCTTTCTCGCCCTGGTTCCCCGCCGCCCGGTGAAGGGCGGCAGGGCCTGTGGCGAAGTGGGAGTTAAAGAAAAAACTCTTACCAGCTGGACTTGCGGACGCCGGGCAGTTCGCCCGCGTGCGCCATCTCGCGAAGGCAGATCCGGCAGAGCCCGAACTTGCGGAACACGGCGTGCGGGCGGCCGCACCGCTGGCAGCGGGTGTAGCCGCGCACGGCGAACTTCGGCTTCTTCGCGGCCTTGTGGACCAGTGCTTTCTTGGCCATCGGCTCAGTTCTCCTTGAACGGGAAGCCGAGCTTGCGCAGCAGCGCCCGGCCCTCGTCGTCGTTCGTGGCGGTCGTGACGACGGTGACGTCCATGCCGCGCGGGCGGTCGATGGAGTCGGGGTCGATCTCGTGGAACATCGACTGCTCGTTGAGACCGAACGTGTAGTTGCCGTGGCCGTCGAACTGCTTGGGCGAAAGCCCGCGGAAGTCGCGGATACGCGGCAGCGCGATGGTCAGCAGCCGGTCGAGGAACTCCCACATCCGGTCGCCGCGCAGCGTGACGCGCGCACCGATCGGCTGGCCCTCGCGCAGCTTGAACTGCGCGATGGACTTGCGGGCCTTCCGGACCTCGGGCTTCTGGCCGGTGATCAGGGCGAGGTCCTTGACCGCGCCCTCGATCAGCTTGCTGTCGCGGGCGGCGTCACCGACGCCCATGTTCACGACGACCTTCACGACGCCCGGGATCTGGTGGACGTTGACGAAGGAGAACTCCGCCTGCAGCTGGCCCTTGATCTCTTCGCGGTAGCGCACCTTGAGGCGCGGCGCGACCTTCTCTGCGGTGGTCATCAGATGTCCTTACCGTTCCGGCGCGAAACCCGGACCTTCTTGCCGTCCTCGCCGAAGCGGTAACCCACCCGGGTCGGCTTGCCGTCCCCGTCGACCACCATCACGTTCGAGACGTGGATGGGGGCCTCCTGGGTGACGATGCCACCGGACTGCGCACCGCGCTGGGTCTGGGTGATCCGCGTGTGCTTCTTGATCCGGTTCACGCCCTCGACCAGCACGCGGTCGCGCTCCGGGTAAGCCTGGATGACCTTGCCCTTGGCGCCCTTGTCCTTGCCGGCGATGACGACGACCGTGTCGCCCTTCTTCACCTTCATCACAGCACCTCCGGCGCGAGCGAAATGATCTTCATGAACTTTCGGTCGCGCAGCTCGCGGCCCACCGGGCCGAAGATGCGGGTGCCCCGGGGCTCGTTGTCGTTCTTGATGAGCACGGCGGCGTTCTCGTCGAACCGGATGTAGGAACCGTCCGGACGACGACGCTCCTTGACCGTGCGGACGATGACGGCCTTGACGACATCGCCCTTCTTCACCCCGGCGGCCGGGATGGCGTCCTTCACGGTGGCGACGATGATGTCGCCGATGCCGGCGTAGCGCCGCCCGGAACCACCGAGAACGCGGATGCAGAGGATTTCCTTCGCACCCGTGTTGTCGGCTACCCGAAGCCGCGACTCCTGCTGGATCACGTCAACTCCTGTATGTCGCGCCGGTTCTCGCCCGCTTGTGAGGTCCACATTGGCGAGCCTTGCGGAACTAAGGACTCCGAAGAGCCCTGCTTACTTGGCCTTCTCCACGATCTGCACCAGGCGCCACCGCTTCGTCGCCGACAGCGGGCGGGTCTCCATCAGGGTGACCCGGTCGCCCACGCCCGCCTCGTTGTTCTCGTCGTGCACCTTGACCTTGGTGGTGCTGCGGAGAACCTTCGAGTAACGGGGGTGCTTCTTGCGGTCTTCGAGCTCGACCACGATCGTCTTGTTCATCTTGCCCGAGACGACGTAGCCCTCGCGAACCTTGCGGTCGTTCCGGGCCGGCGTCTCGGAGGTGGGCTCGCTCATGCGGCACCTTCACTCTCGGAGTCGGGGGCAACGGACAGGCCGAGTTCGCGCTCGCGCATGACCGTGTAGATCCGCGCGATGTCCGTACGGACGGTGCGCAGGCGGCGGTTGTTGTCGAGCTGGCCGGTCGCCATCTGGAAGCGGAGGTTGAAGAGCTCCTCCTTGTATTCCTTCAGACGCAGGACGAGCTCTTCCGCGGTGAGCTCACGCAGCTCCGATGCCAAGGCACCTGCGTTCGCCATCAGAACTCACCACCTTCACGGGTCACGATGCGGCACTTCATGGGCAGCTTGTGGATCGCGCGGCGGAGCGCCTCGCGGGCGGTCTCCTCGTTCGGGAACGAGATCTCGAACATCACGCGGCCCGGCTTCACGTTGGCGATCCACCACTCGGGCGAACCCTTACCGGAACCCATGCGGGTTTCGGCCGGCTTCTTGGTCAACGGGCGGTCCGGGTAGATGGTCGTCCACACCTTGCCACCACGCTTGATGTGACGGGTCATGGCGATACGAGCGGACTCGATCTGCCGGTTCGTCACGTAGCTGTGCTCAAGCGCCTGGATGCCGTACTCGCCGAAGCTGACCTTCGTGCCACCCTTGGCGGCGCCGTGGCGCTTCGGGGAGTGCTGCTTCCGGTGCTTGACCCTGCGCGGGATGAGCACGTCTCAGCCCTCCGTCTTTTCTGCGGTCTCGGTGGCCGGGGCCGCCTCGGTCGTGGCGGCCGCGGCGGCGCGACCGGCTTCGGTCGAGGTGGCGGTCGTGCCCGACGCGCCGGAACGACGCGGGCGGGCCGGCCGGTCGCTGCGGTCACGGTCGCCGCGACCGCCACCGCCACGCGGCGCACGCTCGGCGGCGTCACGGGCTTCGCGAGCCTTCAGGCCACCGACGAGCTCACCCTTGTAGATCCACACCTTGACGCCGATGCGACCGAACGTCGTCTTGGCCTCGAAGAAGCCGTAGTCGATGTCGGCGCGCAGCGTGTGCAGCGGGACGCGGCCATCGCGGTAGTGCTCGGAGCGGGACATCTCGGCACCGCCGAGACGACCGCCGCACTGCACGCGGATGCCCTTGACCTGCGGCGAGCGCATGGAGGTCTGGATCGCCTTCCGCATCGCGCGGCGGAACGCCACGCGGTTGGAAAGCTGCTCCGCGACCGCCTGGGCGACCAGCTGGGCGTCGGCCTCGGGGTTCTTGACCTCGAGGATGTTCAGCTGGACCTGCTTCTTGGTCAGCTTCTCCAGCGCGCCGCGGATCCGGTCGGCCTCCGCGCCGCGGCGGCCGATGACGATGCCCGGCCGGGCGGTGTGGATGTCGACGCGGACGCGGTCACGGGTGCGCTCGATCTCGACCTTGGAGATGCCGGCGCGCTCCATGCCCGTCGCCAGCAGCTTGCGGATCTTGACGTCCTCGGCCACGTACTCGGCGTACTGCTTGTCGGCGTACCAGCGCGACTTCCAGTCCGTGGTGATACCCAGGCGGAAGCCGTGCGGGTTGATCTTCTGGCCCACTACCGGCCACCTGCCTTCTTCTTGCTCTGAGCCTTCGGCGCGACGGCCGGACGCGACTCCACCTCGACGGTGATGTGGCTGGTCCGCTTGCGGATCCGGTACGCACGGCCCTGGGCCCGCGGCCGGATGCGCTTGAGGGTCGGGCCCTCGTCGGCGTACGCGTTCTTGACCCAGAGGGTGTCCGGGTCCAGCTGAAGGTTGTTCTCGGCGTTGGCCACGGCGCTGGCGAGCACCTTCGCGACCGGCTCGCTCGCCGCCTGAGGGGCGAAACGGAGCACGGCCAAGGCGTCGGCGGCGCTACGTCCCTTGATGAGCTCGATGACCCGGCGCACCTTGGTAGGCGAGTCCCGGACGAAGCGAGCCCGCGCGTAAGCCACAGGCAGAGCCTCGGCCACGTCGTTCTGGGCGTTCATCGCTAGTTCCTTGATCTCTCGTGCCCGCTCAGCGGCGGCGCGACTTCCGGTCGTCCTTGATGTGACCCTTGAAGGTCCGAGTCGGGGCGAACTCCCCCAGCTTGTGACCCACCATTGCCTCGGTGACGAACACCGGGACGTGCTTGCGGCCGTCGTGCACCGCGATCGTGTGACCCAGGAAGTCCGGGATGATCGTGGAACGACGCGACCAGGTCTTGATCACGGTCTTCTTGCCCGACTCGTTGAGAACGTCCACCTTCTTGAGCAGGTGGTCGTCCACGAAGGGGCCCTTTTTAAGGCTACGTGGCATGTTCTTCTACCTCCCTGCTCAGCGCTTGTTCTTGCCGGTACGGCGGCGGCGGACGATCATCGCGTCGGATGCCTTGCGGCGACGCGTGCGGCCCTCGGGCTTACCGTTCGGGTTGACGGGGTGACGACCACCGGACGTCTTGCCCTCGCCACCACCGTGCGGGTGGTCGACCGGGTTCATCACGACACCACGGACCGTGGGGCGCTTGCCGCGCCAGCGGTTACGGCCCGCCTTGCCCCAGTTGATGTTGGAGTGGTCGGAGTTCCCGACCTCACCGACGGTGGCGCGGTTGCGCACGTCCACGTTGCGGATCTCACCCGAGGGGAGACGCAGCTGGGCGTACGGCCCGTCCTTGGCGACGAGCTGCACCTTCGCGCCGGCCGACCGCGCCATCTTCGCGCCGCCACCGGGGCGGAGCTCGATCGCGTGGATCACGGTACCGACCGGGATGTTGCGCAGCGGCAGGTTGTTGCCCGGCTTGATGTCGGCCCGGGGGCCGTTCTCGACCGTGTCGCCCTGCTTCAGCTTCTCCGGCGCGATGATGTAGCGCTTCTCGCCGTCGGCGTAGTGCAGGAGCGCGATACGAGCGGACCGGTTGGGGTCGTACTCGATGTGCGCGACCTTGGCGGGAACGCCGTCCTTGTCGTTCCGGCGGAAGTCGATCAGCCGGTACGCACGCTTGTGGCCACCACCCTTGTGCCGGGTGGTGATCTTGCCCGACGAGTTGCGCCCACCGGTGCCGCTCAGCGGACGCAGCAGCGACTTCTCGGGAGTCGAGCGGGTGATCTCGGCGAAGTCCGAGACGCTCGAACCGCGACGACCCGGGGTCGTCGGCTTGTACTTGCGGATGCCCATTGTCAGCTCAGTCCTTTACGCGGTGGGTCCGCCGAAGATCTCAATCGCCTTGCTTTCGGGCGAGAGAGTCACGATGGCGCGCTTGGTGTCCTTGCGCTTGCCGAAGCCGGCGCGAGTCCGCTTCCGCTTGCCCTGCCGGTTGGCCGTGTTGACGCTGACCACCTTGACGCCGAACACCTTTTCGACCGCGATCTTGATCTGGGTCTTGTTGGCGTCCGGACGGACGATGAACGTGTACTTGTGGTCCTCGAGCAGCCCGTAGGACTTCTCGGAGATGACCGGCGCGAGCAGGATGTCGCGGGGGTCCGGAATGGCGACCGAACTCACTTCTCGTCACTCCCTTCCGTGACCTCGCCCGACCGCGCGGAAGCCTTGACGGTCTTTCCGCGGGCGGGGCCGGCGACGAACGCGTCGTACGCGGCCTTGGTGAACACGACGTCGTCGTTGACCAGCACGTCGTAGGTGTTGAGCTGGTCGGCCCAGAGCAGGTGCACCTCGGGGAGGTTCCGCAGGGAGACCCAGCTGTACTCGTCGTCCCGGTGCAGCACCACGAGCACGCGCTTCGCCTGCGTAACCGCGGCGAGAACGGCCTTGGCGGCCTTCGTGGACGGCTTCTCACCCGACACCAGCTCGGTGACGATGTGCAGCTGGCCGGCGCGCGCCCGGTCGGAGAGGGCGCCACGCAGAGCGGCGGCCTTCATCTTCTTCGGGGTGCGCTGGGAGTAGTCACGCGGCGTGGGGCCGTGGACGACGCCACCGCCGACGAACTGCGGCGCACGGGTCGAACCCTGGCGGGCACGGCCGGTGCCCTTCTGCCGGTACGGCTTCTTGCCGCCACCGCGAACTTCACCGCGGGTCTTGGTGTCGTGCGTGCCCTGGCGCGCGGCGGCCTGCTGGGCCACCACCACCTGGTGCATCAGCGCGACATTGGCCTGCACGTCGAAGATCTCCTCGGGGAGGTCCACGGTGCCGTCGGCTTTACCGGCCGGGGTCTTCAGCTCGACGCTTGTCATTCGGAGTTACCACCCTTCGCGGCGCTGCGCACGAACAGCAGGCCGCCCTTGGGACCGGGCACGGCGCCCTTGATCAGCAGCAGGCCGTCCTCGGCACGCACCGCGTGCACGGTCAGGTTCTGCGTGGTGACGCGGTCAGAGCCCATCCGGCCTGCCATGCGCACACCCTTGAAAACACGGCCCGGGGTGGCACAGCCACCGATCGAGCCCGGCCTGCGGTGCACGGCCTGGGCACCGTGGCTCGCGCCCTGGCCCTTGAAGCCGTGGCGCTTCATGACGCCCGCGTAGCCCTTGCCCTTGCTGGTACCGGTCACGTCGACCTCGACGCCGGCGGCGAACACCTCGGCGGTGATCTCCTGCCCGATCTCGTAGGTCTCGGCGTCGGTGGTGCGCAGCTCGGCGAGGAACCGGCGCGGCGTCACGCCCGCCTTGTCGTAGTGGCCGGTGCGCGGCTTGTTCACCTTGCGCGGGTCGATCGCGCCGAACGCCAGCTGCACGGCCGTGTAGCCGTCCTTCTCCTGCGTCCGAACCTGGGTCACCACGTTCGGACCGGCCTTCACGACGGTGACCGGGACAATCCGGTTCAGTTCGTCGAAGACCTGGGTCATGCCGAGCTTGGTGCCCAGGATGCCCTTCATTTGCCTGTCAGACATGAGTCTCTTATCTCCGCCGCTCGCCCAACGCTTACTGGATGTTGACGTCGACGCTCGCCGGCAGGTCGATGCGCATGAGCGCGTCGACCGTCTTCGGCGTCGGGTCGAGGATGTCGATCAGACGCTTGTGCGTGCGCATCTCGAAGTGCTCGCGCGAGTCCTTGTACTTGTGCGGCGAGCGGATGACGCAGTAAACGTTCTTCTCGGTGGGCAGCGGCACCGGCCCGACAACACGGGCTCCGGTGCGCGTGACCGTTTCCACGATCTTGCGCGCCGAGGTGTCGATCGCCTCGTGGTCGTAGGCCTTGAGCCGGATGCGGATCTTCTGTCCCGCCATGGTGGCTGCTCGTTCCTTGTCGTCTCGTGCCGCTATCTCACAAAACCCGGCCCCGGTGTCTCCACTTTGGCCTGGGTTTCCGCAGTTCAACGGCCCTGTCCCCGGTCCACGCGGTCGGGCGTGTCGCGCCCGACGCACAGACGGATCCCGCGGGATCGTCGTCTTGCCTGGTCTTCCTCAACGTGAGGAGGCTATGAGCCGGCTGCCCGTCTCACCGCCTTTGCCCGCTCGCCTCACCCGAAGGAAAGTGCTCCGCGGACCGTGGCCACTCGCGCCAGGGCGGCCGGACCCCAAAGGGGATCGGCCGCCCCAGGACGAGCAACCTGAATAGTGTCGCACACGTGATTTGACGCCCCTGACCCGGGGGTGTATTGCCCCCGGGCCGGCGCCTGAATCACTTGATGATCTTGGTGACCTGACCCGCACCGACGGTGCGGCCACCCTCGCGGATGGCGAAGCGCAGGTTCACGTCCATCGCGATCGGCTGGATCAGCGCGACCGAGATGTCGGTGTTGTCGCCCGGCATGACCATCTCGGTGCCCTCGGGGAGGGTCACGACGCCGGTCACGTCGGTGGTGCGGAAGTAGAACTGCGGGCGGTAGTTGTTGAAGAACGGGGTGTGACGGCCACCCTCGTCCTTCGACAGGATGTAGACCCGGCCCTCGAAGTCGGTGTGCGGGGTGGTGGTACCCGGCTTCACGACGACCTGGCCGCGCTCGACGTCCTCGCGCTTGATACCGCGGACGAGGAGGCCGACGTTGTCGCCCGCCTGGCCCTGGTCCAGCAGCTTGCGGAACATCTCGACACCGGTGACAGTCGTCTTGGTCGACTTCTCCTTGATGCCGACGATCTCGACCTCTTCGTTCACGTTGACCACGCCACGCTCGACGCGGCCGGTGACGACGGTGCCACGACCGGTGATCGTGAAGACGTCCTCGATCGGCATGAGGAACGGCTTGTCGAGCTCGCGCACCGGGTCCGGCACGTTGTCGTCGACGGCGGTCATCAGCTCGAGAACGGCCTCGGCCCACTTCTCGTCGCCCTCGAGGGCCTTGAGGCCCGAGACGCGCACGACGGGGGCGTCGTCGCCGGGAAACTCCTGCGAGGACAGCAGCTCGCGGACCTCGAGCTCGACGAGCTCCAGGATCTCCTCGTCGTCGACCATGTCGGCCTTGTTCAGCGCGACCACGATGTAGGGCACGCCGACCTGGCGGGCGAGCAGCACGTGCTCACGGGTCTGCGGCATCGGGCCGTCGGTCGCCGCGACCACGAGGATCGCGCCGTCCATCTGAGCGGCACCGGTGATCATGTTCTTGATGTAGTCCGCGTGACCGGGGGCGTCGACGTGCGCGTAGTGACGCTTCTCGGTCTGGTACTCGACGTGCGAGATGTTGATCGTGATGCCGCGCTGCTTCTCTTCCGGCGCGTTGTCGATCTGGTCGAACGCCCGGGACTCGTTGAGCTCCGGGTACTTGTCGTGCAGAACCTTGGTGATCGCCGCGGTCAGCGTGGTCTTGCCGTGGTCGACGTGACCGATGGTCCCGATGTTGACGTGCGGCTTGCTCCGCTCGAACTTCGCCTTCGCCACTGGAATGTCCTCCTGGACTGATTTCGCTTTGTGCTCGGGGGGCAGCGTGGCTGCCGCCCCCCGAATGTTCCTAGTCTTTGCTGCGGACGTTCAGGAGTTTTCCTTTAAGCCCGCGCGCGGTGGGGGAGTTACTCCCCCGTCGCCTTCGCGATGATTTCCTTCGCGACGTTCGCGGGAACCTCGGCGTAGGAGTCGAACAACATGGAGTAGTTCGCCCGGCCCTGGGTGCGGGACCGAAGGTCGCCGACGTAGCCGAACATCTCCGACAGCGGGACCAGCGCCTTCACGACGCGGATGCCCGCCCGCTCCTCCATGGCCTGGATCTGACCACGACGGGAGTTGAGGTCACCGATGACGTCGCCCATGTAGTCCTCGGGCGTGGTCACCTCGACCGCCATCATCGGCTCCAGGATCACCGGGCCGGCCTTCCTCGCGGCTTCCTTCATCGCCATGGAACCGGCGATCTTGAACGCCATCTCCGAAGAGTCGACCTCGTGGTAAGCACCGTCCAGCAGGGTGAACTTCAACCCGACGAGCGGGTAGCCGGCCAGGACGCCGTACTGCATCGCGTCCTGCGCGCCCGCGTCGACCGACGGGATGTACTCCCGCGGCACGCGGCCACCGGACACCTTGTTGACGAACTCGTAGAGCGCGCCATCGGTGCGCTCGAGCGGCTCCAGCTTCACGATGACCTTCGCGAACTGGCCGGAACCACCGGTCTGCTTCTTGTGGACGAAGTCGAGCTTCTCGACCGTCTTCTTGATCGTCTCGCGGTAGGCGACCTGCGGCTTGCCGATGTTCGCCTCGACCTTGTAGTCGGACTTCATCCGGTTCACCAGCACCTCGAGGTGCAGCTCGCCCATACCCGCGATGATCGTCTGGCCGGTGTCCTCGTCCAGCTTGACCTGGAACGTCGGGTCTTCTTCGGCCAGCTTCTGGATCGCCAGGGACAGCTTCTCCTGGTCGGCCTTCGTCTTCGGTTCGATCGCGACCCGGATGACCGGCTCGGGGAACGTCATCGACTCGAGCACGATCGGGTTCTGCGGGTCCGCCAGGGTGTCACCCGTGGTGGTGTCCTTCAGCCCGATGACCGCGTAGATGTGGCCGACCTGGGCGTCGTTGACCGGGTTCTCCTTGTTGGAGTGCATCTGGAAGATCTTCCCGATGCGCTCCTTCCGGTCCTTGGTCGCGTTGACGACCTGGGCGCCGGCGGCAACCTTGCCCGAGTACACCCGGATGTAGGTCAGCTTGCCGAAGAACGGGTGCGCGGCGATCTTGAACGCGAGCGCGGCGAACGGCTCGTCGACCGACGCCTTGCGGGACGCGACGGTCTCGCCGTCGAGCAGCAGGCCCTCGACGGCCGGGACGTCCAGCGGGGTCGGCAGGTAGTCGATGACCGCGTCGAGCATGGGCTGCACGCCCTTGTTCTTGAACGCGGAACCGGCCAGCACCGGGAAGACCTGGCTGGTGATGGTGAGCTTGCGGATGCCGGACTTGATCTCGGCCTCCGTCAGCTCCACGCCCTCGAGGAACTTCTCCATCAGCGTGTCGTCCGCCTCGGAGACGGTCTCGATGAGCTTTTCGCGGTACTCCGCGGCCAGCTCGGCCAGCTCGGCCGGGATCTCCTCGATCGAGTAGTCCTCGCCCTTCTGGACCTCACCGCGCCAGGTCAGCGCCTTCATGCGGACCAGGTCGACGACGCCTTCGAAGTCGTTCTCGGCGCCGATCGGCAGCTGGATGACCAGCGGGCGGACGCCGAGGCGCTCCACGATGGTCTTCACGGTGTAGTAGAAGTCCGCGCCCAGCTTGTCCATCTTGTTGACGAAGCAGATGCGCGGGACGTCGTACTTGTCCGCCTGCCGCCAGACCTGCTCGGACTGCGGCTCGACGCCTTCCTTGCCGTCGAACACCGCGACCGCGCCGTCGAGCACCCGGAGGTTGCGCTCCACCTCGACGGTGAAGTCGACGTGGCCCGGGGTGTCGATGATGTTGATCTGGTGGTCGTCCCAGAAGGTGGTGGTCGCAGCCGAGGTGATGGTGATACCCCGCTTCTGCTCCTCCTCCATCCAGTCCATGGTGGCGGCGCCGTCGTGGACTTCACCGATCTTGTAGTTGACCCCGGTGTAGAACAGGATCCGCTCGGTGGTGGTCGTCTTGCCGGCGTCGATGTGGGCCATGATGCCGATGTTGCGGACCTTGTTCAGGTCGGTCAGCACGTCACGTGCCACGAGAATGTTCCCCTGTTCTCAAGCTTGGGGCCCGGCATGGCTTGGTCGACAGCCGGGCGGTCATCACCAGCGGTAGTGCGCGAAGGCCCGGTTGGACTCGGCCATCTTGTGCGTGTCCTCGCGACGCTTCACGGAGGCACCGAGGCCGTTGGAAGCGTCCAGGAGCTCGTTCTGCAGGCGCTCGATCATCGTCTTCTCGCGGCGAGCCTGCGAGAAGGAGACCAGCCAGCGCAGGGCCAGCGTGGTGGAGCGACCCGGCTTGACCTCGATCGGCACCTGGTAGGTGGCACCACCGACGCGGCGGCTCTTCACCTCGATGGTGGGCTTCACGTTGTCGAGGGCGCGCTTCAGCGTGACGACCGGGTCGGTGCCCGTCTTCTCGCGAGCGCCTTCGAGCGCGCCGTACACGATGCGCTCGGCCAGGGACCGCTTCCCGTCCTTCAGCACCTTGTTCACCAGCTGGGTGACCAGCGGGGAGGCGTAGACGGGGTCGGAGATCAGCGGCCGCTTCGGGGCCGGACCCTTGCGGGGCATTAGCTCTTCTCCTTCTTCGCGCCGTACCGGCTGCGCGCCTGCTTGCGGTTCTTGACACCCTGCGTGTCGAGCGAACCGCGGATGATCTTGTAACGGACACCCGGAAGGTCCTTCACACGACCACCACGCACGAGCACCATCGAGTGCTCCTGCAGGTTGTGGCCCTCACCGGGGATGTAGGCGGTGACCTCGATGCCGCTGGTCAGCTTCACACGCGCGACCTTGCGAAGCGCCGAGTTCGGCTTCTTGGGGGTCGTGGTGTACACGCGAGTGCACACGCCACGCCGCTGCGGGCTCCCCTTGAGGGCCGCGGTCTTCTGCTTGGCAGCCTTGTCCTGGCGGCCCTTGCGGACCAGCTGCTGGATCGTGGGCAATGGACCAGCTTCCTGTCGTGATCTGCTTCTTCGTGTCTTCACCGGCCCCCGCGGTCGGGCGTGTCGGCCCGCGTCACGGTCTTGCGACCGGTAACTTCCCGGAGGGATTTTCCGTCGGATCCCCGACCTGCCGAAGCCGGTGACCGGGTGCCTGAGCACCCCGCCCATGCCGCACGGCACGCGGAGCGGCCCGACGCCTGCCGGGCACGGTCTCCAAAGATACCCGCCCGGGTCCGGGCAGAGCGCGGCGGGGGGTCCGAAGGTCGGCGAACCTGCAGCCTACCTCTGACCAGCACCGGGCCGCGGGATGTTCCGCCAGGCCGGTCGTACCGGGGCCGCGCCGCGGTTTCCGGCGCTCACCACCGGAGTGATCGCGGCCGGAAACCCCAGCCGCATCCTGCACAACGCGCCCGGCCTGCGGAATGTTCCGAGCCGGAACGGTCGGCTCGCGTACCCGGACGGTCGGCTCACGTACCCACGCAGTCGGCTCACCGGCCGACCCTCCCGGCACGCGGGCCGACCCTCTGGGTACGTGAGCCGACCCTCTGGGTACGTGAGCCGGCCGCGGGTCAGTCCTCGTCGGGCTTCGCGTGGTCCGGCTTGCCCGGGTTCGGGTCGCGCGAGAGGTCGATGAGCGGGTGCACGCCCGCCCCCTCGGGCGCCGCGTGGCTACCGGTCTTCTTCGGCTCTTCGTCGGGCCCCGTGGCCCCTTCGCTGCTGCTCATCACGCACTCCTAGCGCTCTGCCCTGCTTCCCCTTGCGGCCGGAAACCTACCCATTACCCGGTCGGGTGATGCAGTGGGATCGAATCGGACGTTCCGTGCGTCACACTGTCGCCGAGCAGCCACGATGGGTGGTGAGCGCCGGGCGATCGGGGAGGAACGTCGGCGCGATGCGGCGCCGCCGAGGCCGATCACCTCACCGGCCGGCTCCCCGAGGCCTCGGGGGGTCAGCGGCGCCGCGTCGTCAGGTGAGTGAGGCCGGCCGACAGGGCGAACACCAGGCCCAGTCCGACGATGTACGGCCCCGCCAGCAGGGCGAACCCCGCGCCGATGTTGGCGTCGGCCTGCTCGTCCGACCGGAAGCCGATCGCCCCCACCGACAGCAGGATCGCTCCTGCCGTGATCAGCAGGACGGCCACCACCGTCAGGCGCTTCGTGACAGTCGTCATACGCCCATGGTGCCCGGGGCCGGGCGAATTCGCTGGACAGCGACCCCAGGATGAGGACGTGAACTGGAAGATCACCCAGATCGACGTCGCTCACCCGGACGCCGTCGCGATCATGCGCGTGTACATGGACGAAGTCGCTTCGCGCTACTACGGGCGCCCGATCACCGAAGCCGAGCTCACGCGGTACGTGGCCGAGGAACCCGGCACCGACCTGGTGCCGCCCACCGGGGCGTTCCTCATCGGGTACCGCGACGGCGAAGCCGCGGGCTGCGCCGGGACCCGCGTCGTCGCGCCGGGGATCAGCGAGCTGACGAAGGTGTTCGTCAAGCCGGGTCACCGGGGTACCGGCGGCGGCCCCGTACTGGTGAGGGCCGCCGAGGACGCGGCCCGGCGGCTCGGCTCGGACCTCATGCGGCTCGACACCCGCGACGACCTCGTCGAGGCCCGCGCGCTCTACGCGAAGACCGGCTACGACGAGGTCGAGCCCTTCAACGACGGGCAGTTCGCCGAGCACTGGTTCGCGAAGGCCCTCAGCTGAGCCGGCCGGTGCAGGCCGCGACCTCGCCCGGTGCCGACTTCTGCAAGGTGACGACGCGCCCGCCGAGCGCGATGCGGCACTCCACCGCGCCGGTCCCCTGGCCGAGCAGCTGGACCGACCCGGCCGACGGCCACGAGAGCTCCTTCCGCCACGGCAAGGCGACGTCCGGCTCCTGGTGGACCAGGCCGAGCCCGTTCGAGTCGTAGACGACCGAGCCTGCCGATGAGCTGCCGGTTCATGGTGGCTCCCAGAGGAAACGGCGGCCCCTCGGGCGAGGGGCCGCCGGAAGGGTCAGAAGGAGGGCAGGATCTTGCCCGGCACGCCGTTGATCGACTGGATCAGGCCGAGCACCGGGACGCCGAGCGGCGCGAACGTCCAGATGTTGTTCAGCCCACTGGTGTCCGGCTCGTCGACCACGACGACACCGGGGGCGTCGGCGGCCAGCGCGGGCGCCGCCGCGCCGAACAGGGCCGCACCGGCGAGGACCGCGGCACCGGCCGCGCGAGCGAGGTTCTTCTTCATGTGTTCTCTGCCTTTCAGGAAACCGCGGTGATGAGGTCGAAGACGGGGGCGAGCAGGTCGACCGGCTGGCCGAGCGGCCCGAGCACGCCGCCGAGGTCGACGCCGGGCACGAGCCAGACGGAGCCGTCGGTCGGGTCGGCACTCGCGACACCGGCGGCCAGGCCGGTGAACGCCGTCGCCGCGACGAGCGGCAACAGCACGCGGGCAGCAAGACGCTTCATACTTTTCCTTTCGTACCAAGGGTTTTTCAGCGGAGAACCGACGTGATCGGCACGATGGTTCCGTCCGGGACCCACTGGCCCGCGTAGTCGCGGTCCATCACCATTCCCGTGGCGTGGGGTTCGGTGGGGTACATCGGCATGGCGTTGACCTGGGCGGCGGCGAAGATCTGGACGTCCGCCGCCGGCCGGTCGGCGCCCAGCCAGTCGCGGAAGCCGCCGAGCGTCGGGCTTTCGCCGCCGAAGCGGTCGCCGACCGCGACGGCGTACCCGACCGCGGTCGCTTCCCGCGGGTCGAACCGCAGCGGCAGCGACGCGCTCGCGACCGCGTTGACGATCGGCCCGTTCAGCAGCCACGGCGCCAGGTAGAGCCCGTACTGGTGCGTGGGTTCGAGGCGCTGCAGCTCGGCGGCCCGCGTCATCGCCGGGTACCCGGCGGCCCAGCCGGAGACGACGACGAGCGCGGTGTCGGGCCCGGCGTCCGGCCGCACGGCCAGTCCGGTGCGCGACGCCGTCTGACGCACCAGCTTCGCCGCCGCGACCCCGCGCGGGGAGTCGTCCTCGACCAGCGTGAGCGCGGACGGCTTCCGCCCGGCGAGGAACTCGACGAGCTTGACCAGCGCCCCGCCGTCTTCCGGCGTCAACGCGTCGGACGGGCACGACGTCAGCACGTCGGCGCGGCCGGCGACCAGGCCGCCGAGAGCCGCCGACGCGCATTCCGGCGCGTCGGCCTCCGTGATCGCCGGGCCGGGCGCGCTGCCCGCGTCGACTTCGACGACCGTCGTGGTGTCGCCGCGGCGGATCTCCAGGTCACTGCGGCCGGGCGGCAGGTCGACGTCGGCCCACGTGCCCTCGGCGCCGGGCCGCGCGACGGCCTTCGTGACCAGGCCGCCGCGGACGCCGGTGGACAGGTCGTCCCCCGCGCTCGGCGGAAAGTGGACGACGTTGTGCCCCGGCCGTTGCGGGCTGAGCAGCACCGGAAATCCCGGCGCGTCGGCCAGCAGCGGCACGCCGGGCAGCGGCGGCGGCGCGGGGATCGCGCCCAGTGCGGCCCAGGCGAGGAACCCGAGCGCGACGGCGGCGGCACCGAACCGGTAGGCGCGGTCTTTGACCAGCCCGGCGAGGACGCTCACGACAACCGGCAGGACCACGACGGCGAGCACGGCGAGCCCGAAGAGCGTCGTGTAGAGCCGCCGGTCGAAGCCGAGACCGGACAAGCCGAACCGCACCGCGCCGGCCAGGACCAGCAGGCCGCCGAGAGTGCTGGCCAGGGGCCCGGGACGGAGAGCCGGCGTCGTCACCGGCCCGAGCAGCGTGAAGCCGAACCACACGGCCGCACCGGCGACGAACACCGTGTCGATCGCGAACTCGACGCCGGTGCCGCCGAGCGACGTCTCCAGCACGACCAGGGCCAGCAGCGCGACCGACGCCCAGCGGACGGCCCGCGGCCACCGCAGGAGGATCGGCACGGCCACCGCGAGCACAACGTGGATCGCCAGCGCGATCACGTTGATGTCGACCGCGAACTCGGACACCACGGCGAGCAGCGCCGAAAGCCCGCCGAGGACGTACAGGATGAGTTTCGCCCGGCGTGGCAGCTCCCCGATGAGCGGGCGCAGCAGGCCACCGCCGGCGAGGAACGCCGTCGCAAGCAGCAACGCCAGCCGCAGCGTGAGCGCCAGCACGTCCACTGTGGACGAACCGGTCGGCGTGTCGTGGGAGTGCTCCATCAGGGACCTTCCGGGAGAGCGGGCGGGGTCGCGAGCGGCCCCGCCCGCTGGCGGCTACTTGATGTCCGCGTCCGCGACCACGAACAGCTCGGAGTGCGGCTTGGCGTTGCCGAAGTCCCCGTGCGGCCACGACTTGCGGTTGAAGTTGATGCCGACCTGCCCGGTGAACTCGTCCCGGAAGTCCTGGTCGACCGCGACCTTCCCGTCCGGGCCGAGGTTCAGCAGGTTGACCTTGTGGTCACCGTCCAGACCGGACCGCGCGACGAAGTAGTTCGACACCGCGAGGTGCTGCGGCGACGTCGTTTCGCGGTAGAAGCCGTCGCTGCCGAGCGCCCAGTTGTCGTAGGCGCCCCAGTGCGGGCCCGCGCCCGGCGTGCCGGGGTTGATCGGGGCCGCGCCGACGACGGTCGGCAGGTCGCCGCCCCCGCCCTGCTGCGCCTTCGCCTTGGTGTCGACCCGGCCTTCGATGTCCTCGATCCGGTCGCCGGCGTTGACCAGCTTCCGGATGTCGAGGACGTAGACGCCGCCGGTGGTGCCGGGGTCGTCGGCCGAGAGGGTGCCCTTCTGCCGCCCGACGATCGCGCGGTAGAGGTACTTGTCGTCGGGGCTGGTCTGGATCCAGCCGCCGTTGGAGCTGGCGCCGTTGGAATCGTTGGTGGCGTAGATGGACTTGTTCGCGGCGCCGTCGTCGAACACCTCGATCCAGTGCGGCTCGGCCGCGGTGATGTCCGGCGTGTAGAACACCGCCCCGCCCTGCATGGTCTGGGCGAACGCGCCCTTGTGACCGGGCAGGTTCGTCACGGTGGTCTCCATGACCGCGCGGCTCTCGGCGTGCAGCGGGTCGGCGGGATCGGCGCGCGGGCCGTCCTGCAGGTACGACACCGACTTCAGCTTCGGGTGGTTGCGGTCGGAGATGTCCCAGGTCCGCACGGTCGGCCGGCGCAGGTACGGCGACGGCTGCTTCACCGGGTCGAGGATGATGTTGCGCGGCTCGGCGTAGTCGCTCGTGACGAGCGTGTTCAAGTCCTCGCGGGCCTGGATGCCGTGCGGGTTGGCGCAGGTCGGCTTGCCCAGCTGCGGCAGGTTGTCGCACAGCTTCTGGTTGTCGCCCTGCGGCGTCGCCGCCGGGGACTCCGACAGCACCTCGGCGTTCTTCCCGAAGTGGACGACTTCACCGGGGCTGCCCGCGAAGCCGTTGCCGATCTGGGTGGAGCCGTCGGCGTAGGAGTGCGGGCCCGGCACGACCGGGCCGCCCATGTACGTGCCGTACGCGGTGCCGTCCTTCAGAACCCAGTAGGCGTCCGGGACGCTGCCGCCGAGTGTGTTGGTCGGCAGGCTGACGCCCTTGAGCTTCAGCTGCGGCAGCGCGCTGACGTCGAAGGCGTACGTCGCGGCGGCGAACAGCGCGCCGGCGTAGACGGTGTCGCCCTGGTGCCACACGTACTGCATGTGGTGCGGCTCGTTCTCGACCAGCGGGCCGACGGTGGCGGTGTTGACGACCTTGCCGTAGGTCGGCGAACCCTGCGTCGCGTCGATCACGGCGAGGAAGTCCGGGCCGGGCAAGGCGTTCTTGAGCTTGTTGAGGCCCCCGCCGAGGGTGCCGGGCAGGTTCTTGACGTCCTTCACGAGCGTGTCGGCGATGTTCTCGTCACCGGCCCAGACGAGCAGCCACTTCTTCGGCGTGCCGGACGCCGACCGCGACTGCGCCGACAAGTCCTTCGTCACCAGGTGGTTCTGCACCCAGTACTGCTTGCCGTCGGACGCGGTCTTCGCGTCGGTGACGGTCTGGACGTCGGCGTACGCGCCGGTGGACGAACCGGTGTAGGTGACCGCGCCGGCCGCGAGGGCGAGCGCCGCGGCGCCGGTCACCACCTTTCGCCACCGGCCCGGGCGCAACGGAGTTGATCGCATGGTTCCCCCTGTTCTTCGCACGGACGGAAACCGTTGGGACACAACGGAAAGCTGACGTCAGCGGACCCGAACGGGATATTCGCGCCAAGCGGGCAAAGCGTCCAGCCGTGATCAAAGAATGAGACTCGACCCAATCGGGTGAATCTCCCACGACGTGGGCCGAGTTGACGCCGTCCGCAGCGCCGAATGGGTGAGTGAACGACCTGACCCAACCGGCGGCGTCACGGTTGGTCACAATGGAGCAGCCCCGGCACCTGAACGCCGGGGCTGCGAGTTACGAATTCGTTATAAAATGCCGGGAAACTTCGGTCAGAGTTTGCTGCCGCAGTCCGAGCAGAACAGCGCGCCGGGCTTGTTGCCCTCGCTCCCGCAGCCGCCGCAGCGGACCTTCAGCGCCAGCGAAGTCCCGCACGACGAGCAGAACTTGCCACCCTCGGCCTTCAGGCCGCAGCCCGGGCAGGTGACCTTCGCCCGGGTGTCGAGGTCCAGGTCGGACGTCCAGTCCTTCTCGCGGGCCTTGTCCCAGATCTGGTCGCGCTGCGCGGACGCCTGAGCGCGCGAGATCTCCTCGGGGACGCTCGGCGAGCAGCGCAGGCACTGGCCGATCTCCTCGTTCCAGCACTGGTCGTGGCACATCCAGTCGCCGCAGCCGCGGCACTGGCGGAAGCTCGGCGTGATCTCCTCGACCGCCGCGGCCAGCGCGCGGTCCTTGGCGGGCGAGTTCGTCGCGCGGTCGTAGCGCCACTGGTCGGCCGAGTTGCTCAGGTCTCGCAGCGTCCCGCCGAAGAACGACCCGACAGTGCGAAGCACGCTTCGCCCGGTTTCCATGTTGTCGCGCTGGAACGCGGAACGGAAACCGTTGCCGCAGCGTTCGCACCGGAACTCGAACTGGTACCCCTGCGTGTTGGAGAGGTCCGAAAAGTTGTCCGTGAAGGGGACAGAGTCAGCCACGGCCCATCTTCGCCAGTGAACCGCGGAAGCGGCGACGAGAGATTTGCCGACAACGACGCGGCTACCGGCCGTCACGGGATACCAGCAGGGCCAACGGAAGCAGCGCCAAAACGCCGCCGACGACCGCCACGAGCGCGTACCCACCGCCGGCAAACAGCTGTCCGGACCCCAAACCGGCCAAAGCGGACGCCGACCAGACCACCGCGTCCACCGTGCCCTGCGCCCGGCTGCGCGTCTCCGGCGGGAGGTCGCGGCTCAGCTGCGCGCTGCCGCCGACGAACACCAGGTTCCAGCCGTACCCCAGCAGGAACAACGCGACCGGCAGGCCGGACGTGTGCGCGGTCGGCGCCGCGAGCACGGTCGCCGTCGACAGCGCCAGGACACCGAGGCCCGCGTTGATCGTGACGCGCGGGCCCCAGCGGTCGGCGATCCGGCCGGACAGCGGCGCCAGCGCGAACATGCCGAACAGGTGCGCGCTCAGCACCCAGCCGACGACGTCGAGACCGTGCCCGTGGTTCTCCAGCTGCACCGGCGTCATCGTCATGACCGCGACCATCGTCAGCTGCGCGGCGACCATCGCGATCAGCGGGCGGACGACGCCGGTCGCGCGCACCGGCGCGGCTGCCGCCTTTTCCCGTGGGGGCGGGACGTGCCGCGGGAGGAACGCGGCCGCCAGCGCCGCTCCCGCCGTGGCCAGCACCGCGACCGCGACCGGCCCGGACAGCGACGGCCAGCCGAAGCCGGTGACGACGTCCGCCGCCGGGGCCATCAGCGCCGGCCCGGCGAGCGCACCGACGGTCCCGGCCCACACGACGTTCGAGAGCGCACGGCCCCGGCGTTCCTCCGGGTACAGGTCCGCGGCCAGGTAGCGCGACAGCTGCGCGCCGCCGTTGCCGAGGCCGACCAGCAGGATGCCCAGCAGGAGCGGCACCAGTGACGTCGTCAGCGCGCCGGCGAACGCGATCAGCGCGCCGGCCGCGGCGACGCCGTACCCGGCGGCCAGCACGCGACGGCGGCCGTGCCCCGGCAGCAGCAGCCCCGCGCCGAGCGCGCCGGCGGCCGTGCCGAGCACGTTCGCGACGCTCGGCAGGCCGCTCCACCCCGGCCCGCTGCCCGCGGCGACGATCAGCGTGGCCGCGGTGCTCAGGCCGACCGTCGCCGTGTTGAGCAGCGCGACGCCGGCGAACAACGCACCCATCGACCGAGCCCGGCCGGTCACCGTCAAAGTCCCCATGACCGGCAACTTTAGGAACTTCCGACGCTCTTTCGAAGGGCTGGTCGACGGCAAATGCGTCGCCACGGCCGCGATTCGGAAGGAAGATGAGCCCCATGACCTTCCGTTCGGAAAAGCCCCTGGACGACGTCGACTGGCGGCTGCTGGACCTGCTGCAGACCGACGGGAGGCTCTCGTTCAAGGAGCTGGGCCGGCGGATCAACCTTTCGGCGCCGGCGGTGGCCGAGCGGGTGCGTCGGCTGGAGGAGACCGGGGTGATCACCGGCTACCGGGCGCAGGTCGACTCGCGGCGCGCGGGCCAGCCGCTGCAGGCGTTCGTCGAGATGCGCTGCGCGCTGAGCAGCTGCCTGCTCAAGACGTCGAAGTCCGAGGACTACCCGGAGGTCGTCGAGATCCACCGCCTGTCCGGCGACCACTGCACGATGCTGAAGATCCGCGCGGCCTCGCTCGAGCACTTCGAGGGACTGCTGGAGCGGCTCGGCAAGCACGGCGAGCTGCGGTCGTCGGTGGTGCTGTCGACGCAGTTCGAGGGACGGCCGGTGCAGCCGCCCTCCGATGACTTCCTGCGCGCGACGACGTCGGAGGGCTGGTCTTGACCGGTTGGCGGCTGATTGTCCGGTGCCCGGCTGATAGACGAGAGGGATGCCGATCTTCCGTGCGCTGGCCGTGACCCTCACCGCCTTGGCCGCCCTCACCGTCCCCGCTACCGCACAGGCCGCGACGCCGACCGCTCCTCGCGAGTTCGTCGCGCTCTCCGATGTCGCGCCGTCCATCCTGCAGGACATCCGCTACGCCACCCGGCACAACTTCGTCGGCCGGCGCATCGACGGCTACCTCGAGCCCACCTGCATCCTCACCCGGCAGGCCGCCGAAGGCCTGCGGCAGGCGCAGGCGAAGCTGCGGCAGCAGGGCTACACGCTCAAGGTCTACGACTGCTACCGCCCGCAGCGCGCGGTCGACCACTTCGTGCGGTGGGCGAAGGACCTCGCCGACGAGAAGATGAAGGCGGAGTTCTACCCGAACGTCGCCAAGGACCGGCTGTTCGAGGACGGCTACATCGCCGAGAAGTCCGGGCACAGCCGCGGCAGCACCATGGACCTCACCGTCGTGAAGCTCCCGCCGCGCTTCCAGCGCCCGTACGTCCCCGGTGAGCCGCTCGTGGCGTGCTTCGCGCCGCGGAACCAGCGCTTTCCGGACAACATGGTCGACATGGGCACCGGCTACGACTGCTTCGACCCGCTGGCCCACACCGACAACCCGGCGATCACCGGCGTCGCGCGGCAGAACCGCGACCTGCTGCGGACCACGATGATCGCGGCGAGCTTCCACAACCTGCCCGAGGAGTGGTGGCACTACACGCTCGACGGCGAACCGTTCCCGGACACGTACTTCGACTTCCCGGTTTCGCGCTGCAGCCTGCGCTGAACCGGAAAAGCGCCCCTGAGTCCACAGTGGACTCAGGGGCGCTTCGCGTTTCGTCAGGCCGCGTTCCGGCGCCGGCGGGCGCCGATCACCAGGCCACCGCCGAGCGCCAGGGCGATCAACGCGAGCGCGCCGAGCCCGAGCGCGTCGACGCCGGTGCTGGCGAGCCCACTGCCGCTCTCACCACCGCCGGTGCCGCCGGCCGCGCCGGTGGTCGAGGTCGGGGCGGCGGCGGTGCAGTCCGCCGGGTTGGCCGGGACCGTCGGCAGCGGCGCGTCGCCCTGCTCGGCGTCGATCACCACCTGGTTGGGGTGATCGGCCGGCCCGAAGACGTTGATCGAGGTCGGGTTGTCGTACTTGATCTTCCAGCCCTTCGGCGGCAGGAAGAAAAGCCGGTACTCGGGTCCGGGCACGACGTCGTGGAACTCGAAGTGCCCGTTCACGTCGGTCGTCTGCTCCCCGGTGACCGGACAGTGCTGGTCGGACACCAGCACGACCTTGACCCCGGCGACACCGTGCTTCTCGCCGCGGACTGCGACGTCACCGGTGACGGTGGCCTTGGCGCCCGGAACCGCCGCCTGGTCGGAAGCCCGCACGCGGTTGTCGAGGTCGACGCCGCGATACCCGAAGTCACAGGCTGCCATGACGTAACCGCGGTTGAGGGCGGCTTGCGGCACCGTCTCGGACACGTCGACCGTCCGAGTCTGCCCGGGCGCGATCGTCACCCCGCCTGCGGCGAGGTCACCCCACCCCGGACCCCGGCCGCTGAGGATGTAGTCGTTCCCGACCTGGTTGCACTCGGCCACGATGCCGGTGAGCGGGATCGGGCCGGAGTTGGCCAGCGTCACGGTGACGTGCGCGAGGTCGCCGGTCTGGTAGGTGTCCTGGGTGAAAGCCATCGACGCCTTGAGTGCGCCGTCCAGCGGCGGCGCGCCGCGGACGACCAGTTTGGTGTCCGAGCCGACCTGCACGGTCTCGAAGGGGAACAGCCAGCCGTCGATCACCTCGCCGCCGATGACGTACTCACCCGCCGGGACCTCGCCGAAGTCGAGGGCGCCGCTCTCGTCGCTCGTGGCTTTGTAAGTGAGGTTGCGGTGCTGGAGGGTGACGGTGGTGCCCTTCAGCTCTTCACCCCGGTCGAGCCGGCCGTCGCCGTTCCGGTCGCCGTACACGACACCGGACGCGTGACCGGTCTTCGTCGCGAGGTGGACCGTCTCGTCGAAGCTGGGCGCGACGCCGTGGCCGTCCTTGTCGAACACGAAGCCGCGGACCTTCGCGTGGTCCTGGCTGATGTCCTGGATCTGCCCGACGACGGCCCGCTCGAAGGTCTGCCCCGGCTGCAACGTCACCCCGGGCTTCTGGCTGAGCGGGCCCCAGCCGTCGAGGAACGGGACCACCAGATCATCCGGGTTGAAGAAGAACTGGGTGATCTGCAGACCTTCCACCGGGACGCTGCGGGTGTTCGTGATCTTGATGCTGAAGTGGACGTCCTCGTTGGTCGGGTACGACGGCTTGAAGTCGAACGACACGGCGAGGTCCGGCTGCGGGACGGGATCGTCCTGCGGCTGCGCCGCCGCCGGCTTGCTCTCCGGCGCGCCGGAGGCCGGCTGCGCGGAGCTGCTCGGCGCTTCCTCCGATGTGGACGGTGCGGCCGACGTCGGCTCTTCCGCTCCGGCCGGCGCGGCGAACACGCCGGTCAACGCCGACGCGGTGGCGAGCGCGGCGGCGTAGACCGCCGCTCTTCGCACGATGGATCTGTTCACGAACAGTCACCCCTGAATACCCGTTGGATACGCGCAAAGCCCCCGAACCGCGTGAACCTGATCAATCTAGCCGGGTGGGCCGTCGATTTGGATGACACTTCGGAAACGGGAAAGGCCCCCGCCGGAATCCCGGCGAGGGCCTTTCCCGTGGTTCGGCTTCGTCAGCGGAAGTCGCGGCCGAAGTCGTAGTCGTCCAGCGGAACCGCGGCACCGGTGCCCGTACCGAACACGTCCGGGGTGTAGTAACCGTCGTCGTAGGACGGGATCGCGTACGCCGCGACCCGGGCCTCTTCCGTCGGCTGCACCTGGATGTTGCGGTACTTGTTGATGCCCGTACCGGCCGGGATCAGCTTACCGATGATCACGTTCTCCTTGAGGCCCACGAGCCGGTCCGAGCGGCCGTTGATGGCCGCGTCGGTCAGGACGCGCGTGGTCTCCTGGAACGACGCCGCCGACAGCCACGAGTCCGTGGTGAGCGACGCCTTCGTGATCCCCATCAGCACCGGACGACCCGAAGCCGGCTCGCCGCCTTCGGCGACCGACGCCCGGTTCGTCGCCTCGAACTTGGTCCGCTCGGGCAGCTCGCCCGGCAGGAAGTCCGTGCCGCCCGAATCGATGACCGTCACCCGGCGCAGCATCTGCCGGACGATGACCTCGATGTGCTTGTCGTGGATCGACACACCCTGCGCCCGGTACACCTTCTGGACCTCGTCCGTCAGGTGCATCTGCGCCTCGCGCGGCCCCATGACCCGCAGGACCTCGTGCGGGTCCGGCGTGCCCTCGAGCAGCTGCTGGCCGACGTTGACGTGGTCGCCGTCGCCCAGCGGGCCGTTCGGGGTGTTCGCGAGCCGCTGACGCTTGGACAGCTTGTCGAAGACGATCTCTTCGCCGCCGTCGTCCGGGATCAGCGTGATCTTCCAGAACCGCTCGCTCTCCTCGATGCGCACGCGGCCATCGACGTCGGCGATCGGCGCCTTGCCCTTCGGGACACGAGCTTCGAAGAGCTCCTGCACCCGGGGCAGACCGGTCGTGATGTCGTCACCGGCGACACCACCCTGGTGGAACGTACGCATCGTCAGCTGCGTACCCGGCTCACCGATCGACTGGGCCGCGACGATACCCACGGCCTCGCCGACGTCGACGAGCAGACCGGTCGCCATCGAGCGGCCGTAGCAGGTCGCGCAGATACCGACGACCGACTCGCAGGTCAGCACCGAGCGGACCTTGACCTTCGAGATGCCGCTGGAGAGCAGCTTGTCGAGGGCCGGGTCGCCGATGTCGTCGCCCGCGTTCAGCACGACGTTGCCCTTGGCGTCCACCGCGTCCGTCGCGAGGTTCCGCGCGTACACGGAGGTCTCGACGTGCTGGTCGCGCAGCACCTTGCCGTCGCCGATGTCCTCGCCGATCGGCATCATGATGCCGCGGGTGGTGCCGCAGTCGGTCTCGCGGACGATGACGTCCTGCGAGACGTCCACCAGACGCCGGGTCAGGTAACCCGAGTCGGCGGTCCGCAGCGCCGTGTCCGCCAGGCCCTTCCGGGCACCGTGCGTCGCGATGAAGTACTCCGCCACCGACAGGCCTTCACGGAAGTTGGCCTTGATCGGACGCGGGATGTACTCACCCTTCGGGTTCGACACCAGGCCACGCATGCCGGCCAGCGACCGGACCTGCGTCATGTTGCCCGCCGCGCCCGACTTCACGATCACGGCGATCGGGTTGTCGTCCGGCAGCGCCGTCTCCATGATCTTGTGGACCTCTTCGGTGGCCTGCGTCCACACCTTGACGAGCTCGTTGTTGCGCTCGGTGTGCGACAGCTGACCACGCTGGTAGCGCTTCTCCACCTGGGAGGCCTTGCCCTCGTACTCGTCGAGGATGGCCGCCTTGCCCACCGGGGTGAGCACGTCCGAGATGGCGATGGTGACGCCCGAGCGGGTCGCCCAGTAGAAACCGGCGTCCTTCAGGCGGTCCAGGGTCTGCGCGACCTGGGTCATCGAGTACCGCTCGGCGAGGTCGTTCACGATCGCGGCCTGACGCTTCTTCGGCATCGGCTCGTTGATGAACGGGTAGTCCGCCGGCAGCAGCTCGTTGAACAGCACGCGGCCCAGGGTCGTCTCGGCCAGCCACATCTTGCCCGGCTCCCAGCCCTTCTCCGCGAGCGCCGCTTCGTCGGCCTTCGCCGGCTGACGGTCGGTGATGCGGATCTTGACCGGGGCGTGCAGGCTCAGCGCCTTGCGGTCGAAGGCCATGATGGCCTCGGACGTCGACGAGTACGCGTTGCCCGCACCCTCGGCGTCCTCGGTGAGGCGGGTCAGGTGGAACAGGCCCGTCACCATGTCCAGGCGCGGCATGGCGAGCGGACGGCCCGACGCCGGCGACAGGATGTTGTTCGCCGACAGCATCAGGATCCGGGCCTCGGCCTGCGCCTCGGCCGACAGCGGCAGGTGCACCGCCATCTGGTCACCGTCGAAGTCCGCGTTGAACGCCTCGCAGACCAGCGGGTGCAGCTGGATGGCCTTGCCCTCGACCAGCTGCGGCTCGAAGGCCTGGATGCCGAGGCGGTGCAGCGTCGGCGCGCGGTTCAGCATCACCGGGTGGCCGGTGATGACCTCTTCGAGCACGTCCCACACCTGCGGCCGCGAGCGCTCCACCATCCGCTTGGCGGACTTGATGTTCTGCGCGTGGTTCAGGTCGACCAGCCGCTTCATGACGAACGGCTTGAACAGCTCGAGCGCCATGTCCTTCGGCAGGCCGCACTGGTGCAGCTTCAGCTGCGGGCCGACGATGATGACCGAACGGCCCGAGTAGTCGACACGCTTGCCGAGCAGGTTCTGGCGGAACCGGCCCTGCTTGCCCTTGAGGAGGTCGGACAGCGACTTCAGCGGCCGGTTGCCCGGGCCGGTGACCGGACGCCCGCGGCGGCCGTTGTCGAACAGCGCGTCGACGGCCTCCTGCAGCATCCGCTTCTCGTTGTTGACGATGATCTCGGGCGCACCGAGGTCGATCAGCCGCTTGAGGCGGTTGTTGCGGTTGATCACGCGGCGGTACAGGTCGTTCAGGTCCGACGTCGCGAACCGGCCACCGTCGAGCTGCACCATCGGGCGCAGGTCCGGCGGGATGACCGGGACGGCGTCGAGCACCATGCCGCGCGGGTCGTTGCCGGTGGCCTGGAACGCCGCGACGACCTTGAGCCGCTTCAGCGCGCGGAGCTTCTTCTGCCCCTTGCCGTTGCGGATGGTGTCGCGCAGGTTGTCGGCCTCGGCCGCGACGTCGAACTCGGCGGCCAGCTTCTGGATGGCCTCCGCGCCCATGCCGCCGGTGAAGTACTCGCCGTAGCGGTCGACGAGCTCGCGGTAGAGCAGCTCGTCGGCGATCAGCTGACGCACGTCCAGCTTCGTGAAGGTCGTCCAGACCTCTTCGAGGCGGTCCAGCTCGCGGCCGGCGCGGTCGCGCAGCTGGCGCATCTCACGCTCGCCGCCCTCCTTGACCTTGCGGCGGACGTCGGACTTGGCGCCCTCGGCCTCCAGCTCGGCCAGGTCGGCTTCCAGCTTCTGCGCCCGGATCTCGATGTCCGAGTCACGCTTGGTCTCGAGGTTCTTGCGCTCGACGCCGATCTCGTTCTCGAGGGTCGGCAGGTCGTTGTGGCGCAGCTCCGTGTTCACGCCCGTGATGACGTAAGCAGCGAAGTAGATGATCTTCTCGAGGTCCTTCGGCGCCAGGTCCAGCAGGTAGCCGAGGCGCGAGGGAACACCCTTGAAGTACCAGATGTGGGTGACCGGGGCGGCCAGCTCGATGTGGCCCATCCGCTCGCGGCGCACCTTGGCGCGAGTCACCTCGACGCCGCAGCGCTCACAGATGATGCCCTTGAAGCGGACGCGCTTGTACTTGCCGCAGTAGCACTCCCAGTCCCGGGTCGGACCGAAGATCTTCTCGCAGAAGAGGCCGTCCTTCTCGGGCTTGAGCGTCCGGTAGTTGATGGTCTCCGGCTTCTTGACCTCGCCGTAGGACCACTGACGGATGTCGTCAGCAGTGGCGAGACCAATGCGGAGCTCATCGAAAAAGTTGACGTCCAGCACGTCTAGATCCCCTTGGGGTTGTTTCGGCTAGAGAGGGGGTGGCGGGCGAGCGAGGGGGGCCTGCGGGAGGCCGGTCCCCCTCGCTCAGCTCGCGATCAGTGCACGACGTCGTCCACCGAGGGCGACTCGTTGCGGGACAGGTTGATGCCGAGGTTCGCCGCGGCGCGCTCAAGGTCCTCGTCGTCGGAGTCGCGCATCTCGATCGCCGCGCCGTCGCTGGAGAGCACCTCGACGTTGAGGCACAGCGACTGGAGCTCCTTGAGGAGCACCTTGAACGACTCCGGGATGCCCGGCTCGGGGATGTTCTCCCCCTTGACGATGGCCTCGTACACCTTGACGCGGCCGACCACGTCGTCCGACTTGATCGTCAGCAGCTCCTGCAGCGTGTAGGCAGCGCCGTACGCCTGCATCGCCCAGCACTCCATCTCACCGAAGCGCTGGCCACCGAACTGCGCCTTACCACCCAGCGGCTGCTGCGTGATCATCGAGTACGGACCGGTGGAGCGGGCGTGGATCTTGTCGTCGACCAGGTGGTGCAGCTTCAGGATGTACATGTAGCCGACCGCGACCGGGTACGGGTACGGCTCGCCGGAACGGCCGTCGAGCAGCGTGGCCTTGCCGTTCTCCTTGACCATGCGCTCGCCGTCACGGTTCGGCTTGGTCGCGCTGAGCAGCCCGGTGAGCTCCTCTTCCTTCGCGCCGTCGAACACCGGGGTCGCGGTGTTCGTGCCGGGCGCGACGTCGTAGAGCTCCTCGTTGAGGTTCTTGGCCCAGCTCGGGTTGCCTTCGATCGTCCAGCCCTGCGACGCCAGCCAGCCCAGGTGCAGCTCGAGGATCTGGCCGATGTTCATCCGTCGCGGCACACCGTGCGTGTTCAGGATGATGTCGACCGGGGTGCCGTCCTCCATGAACGGCATGTCCTCGACCGGCAGGATCTTGCCGATGACGCCCTTGTTGCCGTGGCGGCCGGCGAGCTTGTCGCCCGGCTGGATCTTGCGCTTCTGGGCCACGTAGACGCGGACCAGCTCGTTGACGCCCGGGGGCAGCTCGTCGTCGTCCTCGCGCGAGAACACGCGGATGCCGATGACCTTGCCGGTCTCGCCGTGCGGCACCTTCAGCGAGGTGTCGCGGACTTCGCGGGCCTTCTCGCCGAAGATCGCGCGGAGCAGGCGCTCCTCCGGGGTCAGCTCGGTCTCGCCCTTCGGCGTGACCTTGCCGACCAGGATGTCGCCGTCGCGGACCTCGGCACCGATCCGGATGATGCCGCGCTCGTCGAGGTCGGCCAGGACCTCTTCGGAGACGTTCGGGATGTCCCGGGTGATCTCCTCGGCGCCCAGCTTCGTGTCGCGGGCGTCGATCTCGTGCTCCTCGATGTGGATCGACGTCAAGACGTCGTCCTGCACCAGGCGCTCCGAGAGGATGATCGCGTCCTCGTAGTTGTGGCCCTCCCACGGCATGACCGCGACGAGCAGGTTCTTGCCGAGCGCCATCTCACCGTTCTCGGTGGACGGGCCGTCGGCGATGACCTGACCCTGCTCGACCCGGTCGCCCTCGTTCACGATCGGGCGGTGGTTGAAGCAGGTGCCGTGGTTGGAGCGGCGGAACTTGTACAGTCCGTAGCTCTTCCGCGTGCCGTCGTCGTGCATGATCGTGATCAGGTCCGCCGAGAGCTCCTCGACGACACCCGACTGCTCGGCGACGAGCACGTCACCGGCGTCGACCGCGGCCCGCAGCTCCATCCCGGTGCCGACGTACGGCGCCTGGTTGCGGAGCAGCGGCACGGCCTGGCGCTGCATGTTCGCACCCATCAGGGCGCGGTTCGCGTCGTCGTGCTCGAGGAACGGGATCATCGCCGTCGCGACCGAGACCATCTGCCGCGGCGAGACGTCCATGTAGTCGATGTCGAGCGGGTCGATCAGCTCGACCTCGCCGCCCTTGCGGCGGGCCATGACCCGGTCTTCGACGAAGGTGCCGTCGTCGGAGATCGGCGCGTTGGCCTGGGCCTTGACGTACCGGTCCTCTTCGTCCGCGGTCAGGTAGTCGACCTGGTCGGTGACCCGGCCTTCGACGACCTTGCGGTACGGCGTCTCGATGAAGCCGAACGGGTTGACCCGCGCGTAGGAGCAGAGCGAGCCGATCAGGCCGATGTTCGGGCCTTCCGGCGTCTCGATCGGGCACATCCGGCCGTAGTGCGACGGGTGGACGTCCCGGACCTCCATGCCGGCGCGCTCACGGGACAGACCACCCGGGCCGAGGGCCGACAGACGACGCTTGTGCGTCAGGCCCGACAGCGGGTTGTTCTGGTCCATGAACTGCGACAGCTGCGAGGTGCCGAAGAACTCCTTGATCGCCGCGCCGATCGGGCGGATGTTGATCAGGGTCTGCGGGGTGATCGCCTCGACGTCCTGCGTGGTCATGCGCTCACGCACGACGCGCTCGGTGCGCGACAGGCCGACCCGGATCTGGTTCTGGATCAGCTCGCCGACCGTGCGCAGGCGCCGGTTGCCGAAGTGGTCGATGTCGTCGGTCTCGACCGGGATCTCGGTGCCGTTCGCCGCGACCACCTTGTCCTCGCCGGCGTGCAGCCGGACCAGGTACTCGATGGTGGTGACGATGTCCTCTTCGGTCAGCGTCCCGGCGTCGTACGGCGACTCGAGGCCCAGCTTCTTGTTGACCTTGTACCGGCCGACCTTGGCCAGGTCGTAGCGCTTCGCCTTGAAGAACAGGTTCTCCAGCAGGGTCTGCGCGCTCTCCTTCGTGGGCGGCTCGCCCGGGCGCAGCTTGCGGTAGATGTCGAGCAGCGCCTCGTCGGTGCCGGCGGTGTGGTCCTTCTCGAGGGTCGCCAGCAGCGTCTCCGAGAAGGAGAAGCGCTCGCGGATCGCCTCGGTGGTCCAGCCCAGGGCCTTCAGCAGCACGGTGACCGGCTGGCGGCGCTTGCGGTCGATGCGGACGCCGACGGTGTCGCGCTTGTCGACGTCGAACTCGAGCCACGCGCCGCGGCTCGGGATCACGCGGACGCTGAAGACGTCCTTGTCGGTCGTCTTGTCGACGTCCCTCGAGTAGTAGACGCCCGGCGAGCGGACCAGCTGGGACACGACGACACGCTCGGTGCCGTTGATGATGAACGTGCCCTTGTCGGTCATGACCGGGAAGTCGCCGAGGAAGACCGTCTGGCTCTTGATCTCGCCCGTGTTGTTGTTGACGAACTCGGCCGTGACGAACAGCGGCGCGGCGTACGTCATGTCCTTGTCCTTGCACTCCTCGATCGAGGCCTTGACCTCGTCGAAGCGCGGGGCGGAGAAGGACAGGGACATCGAGCCGGAGAAGTCCTCGATCGGGGAGATCTCGTTCAGGACCTCTTCGAGGCCGCCGACCGGGTTTTCTTCTCCTTCTTCGACACGGCGTTCGAACCACGCTTCGTCCCCGGTGAACCACTGGAACGACTGGATCTGGACGTCGAGCAGGTTGGGCGTGTTGAGCGGTTCGCGAATCTTTGCGAAGGAAACCCGCTTGGGCGCGCCGGGGATTCCCGTGGACTCCGAGCGAGATTCAGCCGAGGTGGTCGCAGCAGTGGCCTGGTTCGCGGGAGAGACTGCCAAGATGCGTCCTTCCGGGGACAATGAGCGGTGACGGCCGCCATAGCAACAGCTATGAGCGACTGTCAAGGGTGCCGTGTGCCCACTATCCTAACTACCGGCTCCGGGCAGCCTGAAAGAGGGCAGCGCAAAGAGGCAGTCTAGCCCGAACGGCGCGGTCTGTCCAGGGGGCGCTCCCGATGGGGCCCAGCCTGCCTCGCGACGTCTTCAGGTATGCCTCCAGGCGAACCGGTTGTCCCTCCCGCAAGGGCCGCCGGTTTCGCCGTTCGGGAGTAAGCGTGAACCCACCGGGCCCGAGAGTCAAGATGCCACACGGGGGTCCCGCCGGTTGGCGCAGCGTGGAAGAGGGTCAGCGGAGCGTGAGCGGCCGTATAGTGTTCCAGTTACCGGCCGGTAGCGCCAGTAATAGGGGTCAGACCTGGGGTTTTCGGTATTTTCTCGGAGGCGCAGCCTGTGTTCCAGGCCACTTCGGACGGCACCGGTTCCGCCGTCGACGGCGTGTCGCGGCGCTTTCCGGTAACCGCCCGGCGCCGTGCGGGGGGTGTCACAGCGACCCCAGGCGTCGCACGCGTCCCGGGCCTCGTGACGCCCCCACACGCGTCCGGAGCGACCCTCCGGTGTACCGCCGGGCCCGGGTGGTCCTTCGGGCCGCAGAGCGGCCGAGGAGGCCCGGACACGGCTCTACTTCGTCGGCGAGGGCGACGCCGACGGCGCGGAGGACGCCGGTGCCTGGGTGGCCGCCGGGACCTTGGGCGCGTTGTACGTGTCCATGTCCGTGATCTTCCACTTGTCGCCCTGGAGCTGGGCGTTCAGGTGGAGCTGGGCGGTGCCGGCGGTCGTCTTCTTCGTGTCCGTGCGGGTCGAGGTCTGGTCGACGAAGACCATCACCTTCGCCAGGTCGCCGTTGAGCATGATCACCGCCGCGCGGGTGACCTTGCAGGTCACGACCATCTTCTGCGTCGGCGCGAGGCGCTTCACCTCGCCCATCAGCGAGTTGTACTTGTTCTTGACGTCGTCGTTGGCGAGCAGGTCGTTCGCCGCGTCCTCGGTCTTCTTGATGTTGTTGAAGTCGTAGGAGAACAGCGCCTCGGCCGCCTTCGACACGGCGTCCTTGACCTGGGCCGTCTTCGCGACGTCCAGCAGCGCCGTGTTGCTGGTCGCCGAGGAGACCTGGACCTCCTCCGACTTGAACCAGAACGCGAGGCCACCCAGGATCAGCGCGACGAGCACCAGCGCGCCCGCGACCACGTACGGCCGCTGCACCGTCGGGCCCGCGGGCTTCGACGGCTCCTCGTCCTCGTCGGCGACGAGGACCTCGGAGACGTCGGTCGGCTTCGCGATCCCGGTGTCGCGCTTCTTCCGCCGCGGCGCCGGCCGCGCGGGAGCGTCTTCCTCGTCGGGCTCGCCGGAGAGGGCGTCGACCTTCGGCTCGTCCTCGGTGCCGACCGCCGCGAACACCGCCGTGTCCTCGGCGGACGGCGCGGTGTCGAGCTGCCCGCTCGCGCCTTCGAACGACTTCGCGGGCTTGGCGGCCGGCTTCGGCGCCGGACGCGGCGCGGGCCGGGGCCGCGGCTTGCGCGCCCCTTCGGGCGGCACCGCGGGGAGCTGGCCGGTCCGTTCGGCGGGCGACTCGTCGGTCGACGGCTTGCGCAGGCCGGCCACGCGGGGCCGGCGCGGCGGCGGGGTGCTGCTGCGAGGCGGCTGGCGGCGGGAGGGGGGCACTACGACTCCTTCTGCGTGACGCTACTGGCCCGCGGCGACGAGCGGGACGCTGTCGATGCCGGACAGCTTCCAGTCGTCGCCCACGCGGGTCATCGACACCTCGAGGCGCAGCGGCTTCGCGCTGCTCTTGTCCCCCTGGGTGACGGTCGTGGCGATGGCGGCGAGGAAGCTGGCCTTGCCTTCGTGGTCGTCCAGCTCCTCGACGGCGATGTCCTGGACGTCCGTGGTGACCTTCGTCTTGGCGTCGGCGAGCGCCTTGCGGAACGTCGGCGCCGACTGGTCGATCTGCTGCGACATCTTGTCGTCCGACACGGACTTCTGCCGGGCGAAGAAGCCGTCCAGGTCCGTGTAGTCGACCTCGGTGTAGGCCTTCAGCGCGTTGGTGCCCGCCTTGACCACCGCCTCGCGCGAGGCCGCCAGGCCGGCGTTGTCGTCGTTCGCGGCCACCCACCACTGGACGCCGAAGATCGCCGCCGCGATCAGCGCGGCCAGGGCCAGCGCCGCGGCGCCGAGCACCAGGATCCGCGAGGACGGTTCCTTCGACGGCGTCTCGGGGGCCGGCTCCTCGGCCTCCGCCACCGCCACGGCGGCCGGCTCGTCCGAACTCATAGCACTCCAGGGTAGGTAGCGGTCATCAAATCCACGTCAGGCGAGGCCGAGCAGCGAACCCAGGCTGTTCAGGCTGACGCCGGGGCTGCCGACGATGCCCGGGACACCGCGGGTGTCGCGCTCCTCCGCGAGCTCCTCGGCCGGCCGGTTCGCGTTGGCCGACACGTCGCTCGAGGACGGCGCGACCGGCACCCCGCCGTACGGCGCGTTCTGCGCACCCCGCACGTTGATCGGGCTGCCCTTCGGTTCGGCACAGTACGCGTCCTCCTTCGCCGCCTTCGGCGAAGTCTCGGCTCCGGTGCGGTACTGCGAGTACGGCAGGTACCCCTTCGTGCACGCCGGCGGGTTGAAGAGGTTGAGCACCAGGCCGAGGTGCGCGGTGCCGTCGCCGGGCGCCACGCTGCTCGCCGCGCCGGCCAGCGCCGGGTAGGTGACCAGGCCCTGCTCGATGCCGTCGAGCCGGGTCACGGTCAGGTTGGCCGTGGTGAGCAGGTTCGCCGTCAGCGCGCCGAGGCCCGGGCCGGACTCCCGCAGCACCTGGCTGATCTGCGTCGCCACCTGCGGCGTGATGCCGATGAGCTTGCGCAGGTCGCCGTCGGAGTTCTTCAGGGTGCCGGTGAGCTCGTTGAGGCTCTTGCTGAACGACGCGAAGTTCTCCGCCTCGTCGTTCTGCGTGTCCAGCACCTTGCCGCCCTGGTCGAGCAGCTGGATCGTCTGCGGCAGGTACTCCTGCGCGGTCGCGGTGAAGCTGCGCGCGGTGTCGAGCAGCTTCTGCAGGTCGCCGCCGGTGCCGCGGAAGGCGTCGTAGGACTCGTCGACGACCGTGCGCAGCGAGTCGACCGGGACCGAGGCGGCCAGCGTGTCGAGGTCGCCGATCAGCCGGTCGGTGCTGACCGGGGTGGTCGTCTTCGACGCCGGGATGACCGAGCCGCCCGCCAGGTACGGGCCCTTGTCGGCCTTCGGCTTGAGGTCGACGTACTGCTCGCCGACCGCCGACCGGTTGGCGACGACCGCGTCGAGGTCCGCCGGCACCTGCGGCGCCGACGGGTCGATGTTCAGGTCGGCCTCGAGCCCCGTCTGGGTCAGCCGCATCTCCCCGACCCGGCCGATGTTGTAGCCGCGGTAGGTGACTTCGGCGTTGGTGAAGATGCCGCCCGACTCGTTGAGCTGCAGCTTCACCGTGTAGCCGTCGTTGCCGAACACGGTGCCGAGCCCGGCGAACCGGATCAGCGCGTACACGATCGCGACGATCGAAATGATCGCGAAGGCGATCAACTGGATCTTCGTCCGGCGAACCAGCATCAGCCCGCACCTCCCGACAGGAGCCCGAAGAGGTTGCCGAGCCCCGGCTTCGACTGCCCGGACTGCGGCTGGCCGCTCTGCCCGGGGATCGGCAGCGGCGGGTTGCCCGCCGCGCCTTCGGTGCCGCCGGTCAGCCCGGCCAGCGGCAGCTGCCCGGACAGGATGTTCTGGCGGCTGCTGCCCAGGTTCTCGACGACGGTCTTCAAGTTCAGGTCCACCTTCGCGAACAGGTTGAAGTAGTCGCCCTTGACGCCGTTGACGGCCTGGTCGCTGAACGGGAACGTCAGCAGGATCTGCAGGGCCTTCGGCAGGTCGTTGCCCGCCTCCCCGAGCTTCTGCAGCGTCGGCGTCAGCGCTTTCAGGTCGGCGACGAGGTCCTTCTGCGACCGGTTCACGGTGTCGGTGGCGACGCCGGAGAGGTTGTCCAGCGCCTGCAGCATCGTGACCAGCTGGCCGCGCTGCTGTTCGAGCACACCAAGACCGGGCCCGAGGTTGTCGACCGCGCCGACCAGCTTGTCCTTCTGGCCGTTCAGGGTCGAGGACAGCCGGTTGAGCCCGTCGATGGCCCGGGTGATGTTGCGCGACTGCTGGTCGAGGTTCGTGACCAGCTGGTTCGCGTTGTCCAGCAGCGCCTTGATGTCCGGCTCGCGGCCGGACGTGGCGTTGTTGAGCTCCTTGGTGATGGTGTTGAGCTGG
This sequence comes from Amycolatopsis sp. NPDC051061, assembly GCF_040682935.1. Taxonomy (NCBI): domain Bacteria; kingdom Bacillati; phylum Actinomycetota; class Actinomycetes; order Pseudonocardiales; family Pseudonocardiaceae; genus Amycolatopsis; species Amycolatopsis sp. NPDC051061. The sequence continues at coordinate 205,664 of NZ_JBFBBZ010000009.1, read as the reverse complement.
TCGACCCCACCGCCGTTGAGCAGCAGCGACAGCGCGCCGAGCAGCTCTTCGACCTCGACGCTGCGGTTCGTCCGGGCCAGCGGGATGGTCGCGTTGTCGGCGAGCTTGCCCTGGGCCTGGTCGTCGCCGGGCGAGGCCAGCTCGACGTACTTCTCGCCGAGCAGGCTCGACTGCTTCACGTTGGCCAGCGCGTTGGCCGGCAGCTTGATGTCGCCGTTGACCTTCAGCGTCACCAGCGCGTGCCAGCCGTCCTTGGTGAGCCCGACGTTCTCGACCCGGCCGACCGGCACCTCGTCGACCTTCACCCCGGCCTGCGGGGTCAGGTCGAGCACGTCCCGGAACTCGACGTTCACCGTGTACGGGTGGTCGCCCAGGTCGGCGCCACCGGGCAGCGGCAGATCGTAGATGCCGTTGAACGCGCAGCCCGAGAGCATCAGCGCGGACACGGTGGCCAGCGCTCCGACGGTCAGCAGCTTCTTCACTGGCCACCTCCGTAGAGCTGCCCGGCGATGGGCAGCGGCAGCGGCGGCAGCTGACCGGCCTGCAGGGCCTGCACGGTCTGCGCCACGGACGGCAGCGGGATCACCTTGTCGACCACGCCGGCGATGCTCTCGCAGGCGTTGCCGAGCACGTCCGGAATGCTCTTGGTGCCGACCTGCTTGAGCAGGCGGCAGATCATCACCAGCGGCGGCTGGGTCAGCTCGTTGAGGTTCGGCCGGGCATCGAGCGTGCCGGACGAGCCGTTGTAGGTGTTGACCAGGTTGCTCAGGCCGACCGGCGCGACGTCGAGGATCTCGGCGAGCGAGCTGCGCTGGTCGACGAGCACCTTGGTGATGCCGGCCAGCTTGTCCACGTTGGACTTGAGCCGGTCGTGGTTCTGGTCGATGAACGCCTGCACCGCGGTGAGCGTCGTCCCCAGCTGCTGCACGGTCGCGGCGAGGTTGTCCTTTTCGGACGCCAGGTAGCCGCTGACGTCGGCGAGCTGGCTGTCGAAGCTGCGGACCTGCTTGTCGCTGTCGGCCAGCGTCTGCGAGAACTTGCCGAGGTTCTCCACGGTGGAGAACAGGTCGTCCTTGTTGCCGGCCAGCGTGCCGGCCGCCTGGCCGAGCTTGGTGATCGTGTCGTGCAGGGCCTGGCCGTTGCCGTCGACGTTCGCCGCCGCGGTGTTCAGCAGGTTCGACAGCGACCCTTCCTTGTTGGCGCCGTTCGGGCCGAGGGTCTCGCTGACCCGGGCCAGGCTGGACGCGAGCTGGTCGACCTCGAGGGGCACCTCGGTGCGGTCGAGGCCGATCACCGCGCCGTCGGAGATCCGCGGGCCGCCGACGTAGGCCGGGGCGAGCTGGACGTAGCGGTCGGACACCAGCGACGGCGCCACGATGAGCGCCTTGGCGTCGGCCGGGACGGCGACCGAGCGGTCGTACTCGAACTCGACCTTCACCTGGTTGCCCATGGGCTGGATCTTGGTGACCGTGCCCATGTCGACGCCGAGCATCCGCACGCTGTTGCCCTCGTACAGGCCGACGGCGCCGGCGAAGTACGCGGTCAGGTGGTTGCGGCCGGCGTCCTTGAGCGTCCACCAGATCCCGCCGGCGACGACGAGCGCGAGGACGATCGCGATGGTGAAGCCCCGGGTCAGGGCCATGCCGAAGCGGGTGTCACTCATTTCGTGTAGCACCCCTCTTCGTTGATCGGGCCGAACGACGGCAGCACCAGGCCGCAGATGTAGTTGTCGAACCAGCGGCCGTTGCCGATGGTGTTGGTGAAGACGCGGATGAACGGCGCGAACTTCGCGATGCCCTGGGCCAGCGAGTCCTGGTTGCGCTGCAGCATCGACGTCAGCTGGTCCAGCGACGTGAGCACCGGGTCGAGCTGCTTGCCGTTGTCGTCGATCAGGCCCTGCAGCTGCGTCGCCAGCTCGCGGGAGCCGTTCAGCAGCGACGTGATCGCGTCTTCGCGCTGGGACAGCTCGTCGAGCAGCTTGGTGCCGTCGGTGAGCAGCTTCTGCACCTCGGCGTCGCGGTCGACCAGGGTCTGGGACACCTCACGGGTGTTGGCCAGCAGGTTCGACAGCTGCGTGTCACGCGAAGCGATCGTGTCCGACAGCTTCGACAGCCCGGACAGCGCGCCCTTCACGTCTTCCGGCGTGTTGGCGAAGGTCCCCGAGATGGTGTCGAAGCTCTTCGCCAGCTGCTGGGTGTCGATGTTGTCCACGGTCTGCGACAGCCCGCGGAACGCGTCGAGCACGTCGTAGGGGGCCATCGTCCGGTCCCGCGGGATCGCGGCGGCCGGGCTCAGCGAGCCCTGGCCCTGCGGGTCCAGCGACAGGTACTTCTGGCCGAGCAGCGTCTTGATCTTGATCGCGGCGCTGGTCCGGTCGCCGAGCCAGGCGTCCTTGACCTTGAACGACACCTTGACCGACGCGCCGTCGAGCTCGATGTCGCTGACCTTGCCGACCTTGACGCCGGCGACCCGGACGTCGTTGTCGACCTGCAGCCCGGAGGCCTCGCTGAACTCGGCGGAGTAGGTCGTGCCGCCGCCGATCACCGGCAGGTCGTCGGAGTTCAGCGCGGCGATGAAGCCCAGGGCCAGGACGGCGATGCCGACCAGCGCGATCGGGACGGGGTTGCGCTTCTGGAAGGACTTCATCCCGAGCACCTCTCCCGGTTGACCGGGATCAGCGGGATCGGCACATCGTTGATCAAGGGGGGCAAGCTGACGCTCCCGGAGAACTCGCAGGCGTAGAAGTTGAACCAGGAGCCGTAGTCCGCGGTGCGGGTCAGCGTGCTCACCTTGGTCGGCAGGAACTGGATGAAGTGCTCCAGCTCCGGCTCGTTCTTGTTGAGCTGGTCCGTGAGGTTCCCGAGGGCGCTGATGTCGTTCTTCAGCGGCTCCCGGACATCGCCCAGCAGGCCGGACGTCGTCTCGGCCAGGTTGCCCAGGCTCTCGATCGCGTCGCCGATCGGCTTGCGGTCCGCGGCCAGCCCGGAGACCAGCTGCTGCAGCTTGACGATCAGGTCGTTGAGCTGCGGCGTGTGCGCGTTGACCGTGTCGAGCACCGAGTTGAGGTTGTCGATGACCTGGCCGATCACCTGGTCCTTGTCGGCGATCGTGGTGGCCAGCGACGCCGTGTGCGACAGCAGGCTCTCCACGGTGCCGCCCTCGCCCTGCAGGACCTGGATGACCTCGTAGGACAGCTTGTTGACGTCGTCCGGGTTGAGCGCGGTGAACAGCGGCTTGAAGCCGTTGAACAGCTCGGTCAGGTCCAGCGCCGGGGTGGTGCGGTCCAGCGGGATGGTGCCGCCGGGCTGCAGGGTCTTCCCGGCGCTGTCGTCTCCCTCGCCGAGGGAGACGTAGCGCTGCCCGACCAGGTTGCGGAACTTGATCTGCGCGGTCACCCCGGCCGGCAGCGTGCGCCCGGCGTCGACCTCGAACTCGACTTCGGCCTGGCGCTTGTCGACGATCTTGACGTCCTTGACCTGCCCGACGCGGACGCCGGCGATGCGGACGTCGTCGTTGGGCAGCACGAGCGTCGCGTCGGTGAAGCGCGCCTTGTAGGCGTTGGTGCTGGTGGTGTTGATGTTGGCGATGCTGATCCCGAGGATCGTCGTGAGCACCACGGTGACGACCACGAAGACGCAGAGCTTGATCAGCGGCGCGAGCAGGCCCCTCACTTCACCGTCACCTCCGCCCCGCGGTAGAGCGGTCCGACGAGCAGCGAGCTCCAGCCCGGGACGTCGGCCGCGTTCATGCCGAGCTGCGGGCCGAGGAGGTCGGCGAGGAAGCCCTGCTCCGCGGGCGAGTAGGCCAGGTCACCGCCGCTACCGTTGCCGCCGGCCGCGTCCTGCTTGAACTTGGCCGGGTTGAGGCCCTCGCCCACGGTCTTCGGCGCGGCCTGGTGCTTGGTGCCGTCCTGGAACGCGCCGTCCGGCGGCTCCGACGGGAACGGCTTCGGGATGTCCTTCATGTCGTAGCACCGCGGGCCCCGCTTGTCCTCGAACCGCGGCTCCTCCTTGCCCGCTTCGTACGGCGCGCGCGGCACGATGATCTCGATCGTCGCGTGCAGGCCGGGCTGGTTCGTGCCCTTGCCGAGCGCCTGGTCGATCAGCGGCACGTTGTCGGCCATCTGGGAGATCACGCAGGGGTACTCCGGCGCGTACTTCGCCAGCAGCTCGGCCGTCGGCCGGGCGGTGTCGGCGAGGGAGATGATGTTCTCCTTGTTGTTCTGCAGGAACGTCTGCAGGTCCACCGAGGCCTGGGTCAGGCTGCCGTAGAGGTTCGACAGGTTCTGCTGCTCGTCGACCACGGTCCGGGTCGTCGTGCTCAGGTTGTCGAGGCTCTGGACCAGGTCGGGCGCGGCGTCCTTCAGGTTGTCCGAGAACTCCGCGAGCGCCTTCAGGTTGTGCTGCAGCTCGGGTTCGTGCGGGTTCAGCTCGCCGATGTAGGTGCCCAGCTGCGTCAGCGTGTCGCCGAGCTGATCGCCGCGGCCCTGCAGCGCGGTCGAGATCGCGGTGAGCGTCGCCGACAGCTTCTGCGGCTGCACCGCCTGCAGCACCGGCATCAGGTGCTCGAAGGCCTGGTCCAGCTCGATCGCGCTGGACGTGCGGTCCTGCGGGATGACGTCGCCGCTGGCGAGGGTCTTGGCCGACGGATCCTTCGGGATCTCCAGCGAGACGAACCGCTCGCCGAAGAGGGTCTTCGGCAGGAACCGCGCCGAGACGTTCTCCGGGATCAGCTTCACCGACTCCGGGTCGAGCGCGAGGGTCAGCTCGGCGCCGTGGTCGGTGGCGACGATGTCCTGGACCGAGCCGACGATCAGCCCGCGCACCTTGACGTCGGACTGCTTGATCAGCTGGTTGCCGATCTTGTCGGCCTGCAGCTTGACCGTGACCACGGACGTGAAGGCCTTGTCGTACATGGCGATCGACAGCGCCACCCCGCCGACCATCACGGCGATGAGCGCCAGGCCGAGCAGCCTGCGTCGGAGCGTCCTCATCCCGCGATCCTTACCGTGACGTCGGTTCCCCAGATGGCGAAGCCGATGAAGAAGTTCATGATCGACACCGTGACGATGGACAGGCGCACGGCCTTGCCGACCGCGACGCCGACGCCGGCCGGGCCGCCGGTCGCCCGGTACCCGAAGTAGCAGTGCGACAGGATGATCAAGACGCTGAAGAGCAGCACCTTGATGAACGAATAGAGCACGTCCTGCGGTGGTAAGAACAGGTCGAAGTAGTGGTCGTAAGTGCCGGCCGACTGGTTGTAGATGTAGATGACGACCAGTCGTGACGCGAGGTACGAGCTCAGCAAGCCGATGATGTAGAGCGGGATGACCGCGACGAACCCGGCGATGATCCGCGTCGTCACCAGGTACGGCAGGCTCGGCACGCCCATGACTTCCAGCGCGTCGATCTCCTCGGAGATCCGCATCGCGCCGAGCTGCGCGGTGAACCCGGCACCGACGGTGGCGCTCAAGGCGAGGCCGGCGACCAGCGGGGCGATCTCACGCGTGTTGAAGAACGCCGTCAGGAAGCCGGTGAAGGCCGACGTCCCGATCGAGTTCAGCGCCGAGTAGCCCTGGAGGCCGACGAGGACACCGGTGAACAGTGTCAGGCCGACCATCACGCCGACCGTGCCGCCGATGACCGCGAGCGAGCCGGAGCCGAAGCTCACCTCGGCCAGCAGCCGGAGGACTTCCTTGGTGTAGCGACGCAGCGTCCGCGGCGTCCACAGCAGCGCCCGGCCGTAGAACGACATCTGGTCACCGAGGGTGTCCAGCGTCTGGAGGGGTCGGTTGGCGACGCGCTTGGCGCCCTGGAGGAACGTCATGGCGCTAGTCCAGCTTTCCGGGCACGATCTGCAGGTAGATCAGGGTGATCACGAAGTTCACGACGAAGAGCATGAGGAACGTGATGACCACCGACTGGTTCACCGCGTCCCCGACACCCTTCGGGCCGCCGGAGGGGTTGAGACCTCGGTAGGACGCGACGACGGCGGCGATGAACCCGAAGATCAGCGCCTTGAACTCACCGACCCAGAGGTCGGGCAGCTGCGCGAGGGCGGAGAAGCTCGCCAGGTACGCACCCGGCGTCCCGCCCTGCAGCACGACGTTGAAGAAGTAGCCGCCCAGCACGCCGATGACGCTGACCATGCCGTTGAGCAGCAGGGCGACGAGCATCATCGCGAGGGTGCGCGGCACGATCAGCCGCTGCACCGCGGAGACGCCGAGCACCTCCATCGCGGCGATCTCTTCGCGGATGGTCCGCGCGCCGATGTCGGCGCAGACGGCGGAGCCGCCCGCACCCGCCACCAGCAGCGCGGTGACCAGCGGACTGGCCTGCTGCACGGTGGCGAGCACGGAGCCCGCGCCGGTGTAGGACTGCGCACCCAGCTGGCGGGCGAGCGACCCGAACTGCAGCGAGATGACCGCGCCGAACGGGATCGCCACGAGGGCCGTCGGCAGGATGGTCACGCTCGCGATGAACCACGACTGCTGGATGAACTCCCGCAGCTGGAACGGGCGCTGGAACAGGCCACGGATGATGTCGAGGCCGAGGGCGAACAGGTTCCCGGTTTCGCGGAGCATGCCGATCCCGGGAATCTTCGCCTGTGATGCGGGAGAACTCACCGGCCACCTGGCCCATTGCTCGGTGGCATCCGGTGCGTGCCGGATCTCGGCGGCTGGCCGCCGCCCGGGATCCGGGCGACCTGGTCGGCGGGCAGCTGGCCGTGGTGCTGGTTCGGGACGCCGTCACCCTGCCGGGCGCCCGTCGGGACCTGCTGCTGTTGCTGCTGCTGGGCCTGCGCGACCCGCCGCGGGCTGACGCCGTAATGGCGCTGCTCCTCGGGCGACAGGGAGGCGATGATGCTCTGCTGCGCGGCATCCGGCAGCCGGTGCATGATCTCCATGACCCGGTCCTTGCGGCGGACCCCGCCCATCCGCGTCGGCACGCCCGGCGTCGTCTGCATCTGCGGCGGCACCCCGGTGACGTCTTCGACCCCGCCCGCGTGGTGCCCGGCGTCGAACATCGCCTGCTCGGCGGCCATCTGCGCGGAGTCCTTCTCCTCGGACATGCCGATCGGACCCTGCATCTTGCCGTTGAGGAACTGCTTGACGACCGGCTCCTCGCTGGTCAGCAGCACCTCGCGCGGGCCGAACATGACCAGTTCCTTGCGGAAGAGCATGCCCAGGTTGTCCGGCACCGTGCGGGCCAGGTTGATGTTGTGCGTGACGATCAGGAACGTCGCGTCGATCTGCGCGTTGACGTCGAGGAACAGCTGCGAGATATAGGTGGTGCGAACCGGGTCGAGGCCCGAGTCCGGCTCGTCGACCAGGATGATCTCCGGGTCCAGCACGAGGGCACGGGCGAGGCCCGCGCGCTTGCGCATACCGCCGGAGATCTCGCCGGGGAGCTTCTTGTCGGCGCCGTTCAGACCGGTCATGTCGAGCTTCTCGAGGACGATCCGGCGGATTTCCGTCTCGGACTTCTTCGTGTGCTCGCGCAGCGGGAAGGCGACGTTGTCGTAGAGGTTCATCGAGCCGAACAGCGCGCCGTCCTGGAAGAGGACGCCGAAGAGCTTCCGGATCTCGTACAGCTTGTGCTCGGAGCAGGTGACGATGTCGACACCGTTGATCACGCAGCGGCCGCGGTCGGGCTTGAGCAGCCCGATCATCGACTTGAGGAACACCGACTTGCCGGTTCCCGACGGTCCGAGCATCGCCGACACTTCGCCCGGAGGCAGCGTCAGCGTGACGTCCCGCCAGATGGCCTGCTTACCGAAGGACTTCGTCAGACCTTCGATGACCACCTCGGCACCCATCGCACCTCCAGGAGCTGTTCCGCGTCATTGCGCCCGCTGCCACACCCATGCCACCCCATGCCGGCGGCGGGTGCGGGCCTGGCGCCCCAAGAACCCGCGTCAACCAGGTGCAACGAGCTGAGTGCGAACAGGTTACTCACCAGTTTTCTTTTCTGGCCAGCCCTGGTTCCATCGTCACCCCGCCGTGATCGGCAACTGCAGGCACGGTAGTCCATTCGGGGCAACGACGCAGATCTCCGAGGCCCGGAACCCTCGATTTAGGGACCCGGGGCTATTCGGACACCACTCCTAGGGGATCACGGTGAAAGCGGCGACGACCAGCAGGAACAGCACGGGTGTGAGCACGGCCGCCGCGGAAAGCGTCAGCAGGGGCCGGGGTGCGCAGAGCTGCTGCGCGAGGAGCTCGACGTGCTCGGGATCGGTCATGGTCATCGAGTCGCTCCGGGGGCCGTCCGTGCAACACGGAAAGGGCGGGCACCCGAGTGGGTGCCCGCCCTTTCGCGGGTGATGCTTCGGCGCTTACGCGCCCGAGATCACTTGATGGAGATCTTGGCGCCCGCGGCCTCGAGCTTCTCCTTGGCGGCCTCGGCGGCCTCCTTGTCGACCTTCTCCAGGAGGGCCTTGGGAGCGGCCTCGACCAGCTCCTTGGCCTCCTTCAGGCCCAGACCGGAGACGACCTCGCGGACGACCTTGATGACCTGGATCTTCTTGTCGCCGGCGCCCTCGAGGACGACGTCGAACTCGTCCTGCTCCTCGGCGACCGGGGCAGCGGCGCCGGCCGGGCCGGCAGCGGCGACGGCGACCGGCGCGGCGGCGGTCACGTCGAAGACCTCTTCGAACTCCTTCACGAACTCGGACAGCTCGAGGAGGGTCAGCTCCTTGAAGGCGTCGATCAGCTCGGCGGTGCTCAGCTTCGCCATGATGGCTTCCTCTCAGAAAAACGAACTAGACGTTCGGGGTGGGGGATGGTTCAGCTCTCGGCGGGTGCTTCGGCTGCTTCGGTACCGGTGGCTTCGCGCTGCTTCTCCTCCAGCGCGGCAGCCAGGCGGGCGACCTGGGACGCCGGCGCCTGGAACAGCGCGGCGGCCTGGGACAGCTTCGCCTTGAACGCGCCCGCTGCCTTGGAGAGCAGGACCTCACGGCTGTCGAGATCGGCGATCTTGTTGATCTCGTCCACGGACAGCGCTTTGCCGTCCATGTAGCCGCCCTTGATCACAAGCGCGTTGTTGTCCTTCGCGAAGTCGCGAAGCGCCTTGGCGGCGTCGACCGCTTCACCCTCGACGAAGGCGATGGCGGTCGCGCCGACGAACAGGTTCTCGAGACCGGTGATGCCGGCGTCTTCGGCAGCACGCTTGACGAGGGTGTTCTTCGCGACCCGGTACTTGGCACTGGTGCCGAGAGCGCGGCGCAGCTGGGACAGCTGGGACACGGAGAGGCCGGTGTACTGGGTAACGACGGTGGCCGAGCTGGTGCGGAAGCTCTCCGCGATCTCGGCGACGGCCGCCACCTTGTCGGGCTTCGCCATGGTCGCCTCCTCTCTTGGCTAGTGTTTCCACTGGCGCCGAGGGGCCCCCGAACGACGAAACGCCCTCGCGCGAGCAGGCGCGGGGCGTTGTTCCGGCACAGAGCCGGGGCCTCGTTCCTCCTGCGCGGGCCGCCCCGGCGAGTGCGGGACCTTCGTTCCCCGTCTGGGACGAGGAAAACCAGCGGTCTTCGGTAGAACGTCGTCAAGAATACCTCGTCAAGTCGACAAGCCTTCTCCGACCCCCACCTTCGCGGCGGCGTGGGGCATCATGGTCACGTGGCGGAGCAGCGCGATGACGGAAAGCCGGGCTCGGAAGTCGAACCGGCGGGCTCGAACCCGCCCGCCGCACCGTCGCCGGGTCAGCCGCCGATGGACCAGGCGCAGCTGGAGCAGTTCAGGCAGTTCCAGCAGTTCCAGGACTATTTGCGGTTCACGCAGTCCCAGCAGGGCGACCAGCCGGCGCCCCCGCCGGACGCGGGAGTGGTGCAAGCTCCGGCGTCGCAGCCGGCCACGCAGAATTCCGGTGCGGGCCAGCCGCCGGTCATTCCCCCGGGTTACCAGCTGGTCCCCACCGAGCGCCGTCGGGCGCCGAAGTGGGTCAGCTGGCTGGGCAAAAAGGTGATCGCGTGGGTGCTGGCGATCGTGATCCTCGGCTTGGCCGGGACGTGGCTGTACAACCACTTCTTCCCGAACGACGCGGGCAAGTCGTCGGCCCAGCTGGCCCAAGAGGGCGGCGGGACCTATCACACCAACCGCATCCTCTCGACCAGCCCGTACGAAGCCGTCCGCGAGGTCTACGACGCCATCGCGCAGAACCTGGTGCCGCAGGCCTGCGGGCGGATGGACGAGCCCATCCAGCAGAAGTTCGCCCAGGACCTGGGCTACGCCGACTGCCAGGTCGCGGTGCACGAGCTGAACCGCAAGGTCACCAGCAAGAACGACTACGCCGAGTCGATGCCGTCGTACGTGTCCGAGCCGCTGCCCGGCGACCGGTTCACGATCAGTTCGTGCCGGTTCGGCATCAAGGGCGGGCCCGCCCTCGGCGCGTTCACCGTGCAGAAGGTCGACAAGAGCCAGTGGCTCATCACGGCGCACACCAACGAATCCACGCCGTGCCCGGCGGCGCCACCGACCAGCTGACTCAGCGGAGGTGCGGGGCGGTCAAGAACGTCACCAGCGCCTCCGAGAACGCCGACGACATCACCGCCGTCATGTGGTCGCCCGGGATCCGGACCAGCCGGGCCCCCGCGATGGCCGCCGCCAACCGCTCCGGCTCCGCCGCCAGCAAATCCTGGTCCCCCGCCAAGACCAACGTCGGCACGCCGATCGACGACAGGTCGAGGTGACCGTCCTGCGAAGCCAACGCCACCGCCGCCAACGCCTGGCGATCCCCACCCACCGCATCAGCCAGCAGCCGGAACGGCACTCCCGACGGCGGAACCGTCGACGGGTCCGCCGCCAGCAAAGCCGAAGCGATGTCGGCCGGCTTCACCACCCGCAGGTCGACGCCGCCGAAGTCGACGATGCCCGATCCCACTCCGCCCGTGGCCAAGCGGCGGATGCGCTTGTCCGCCGCCGCGGCCGCCAGGGCGATGATCGCGCCCATCGAGTAGCCGACCAGGGAGACCTCGTCCAGGCGTAGCTCGTCGAGCAGGGCCGAAATGTCGCGGGCCATGCTGTCGCCCGTGTAGCGGGACTCGTCGTGGGGCTTCTCCGAACGGCCGTGGCCGCGAGCGTCCAGGGAGAGCACCGTCAGGCCGGCCTTGCGCAGCGCCGCCACCACACCGGTGGAGATCCAGTTCGCGTTCGTGTCGGCCGCGAAGCCGTGTTGCAGCAGCACCGGGTGGTGGGCGGTGTCGCCCTCCCAGAGGGTGTAGTTCAACCGGAGGCCGTCGAACGACGCGAAAGTCGGCATGACCTCCATGAGACACGAAGAAAGGGCGCCCCCGCAGCAAGCGGGGACGCCCTTTCCGGTGATGTCCGACTCAGACGTTCGCGTCCTCGGAAAGGAGGTTGCGGGTCCGCAGCGGGTCGACCGGGATGCCCGGGCCCATCGTCGTGGTGAAGGTGACCTTCTTCAGGTAGCGGCCCTTCGCCGACGACGGCTTGGCGCGGAGGATCTCGTCCAGCGCGGCCGCGTAGTTCTCGACCAGCTTCTCCGTGTCGAAGGAAGCCTTGCCGATCACCAGGTGCAGGTTGGCCTGCTTGTCGACGCGGAAGTTGATCTTGCCGCCCTTGATGTCCTTCACGGCCTTCTCGACCGCGGGGGTCACCGTGCCGGTCTTCGGGTTCGGCATCAGGCCACGCGGGCCGAGGATGCGGGCGATGCGGCCCACCTTGGCCATCTGGTCCGGCGTCGCGATCGCGGCGTCGAAGTCGAGCCAGCCACCCTGGATGCGCTCGATCAGCTCGTCGGTGCCGACCGCGTCCGCGCCGGCGGCCTCGGCCTCGGCGGCCTTGTCGCCGACGGCGAAGACGATGACGCGGGCGGTCTTACCGGTGCCGTGCGGCAGGTTCACGGTGCCGCGGACCATCTGGTCGGCCTTGCGCGGGTCCACACCCAGACGCATCGCGACCTCGACGGTCGCGTCCATCTTGGTCTTGGAGGTCTCCTTCGCCAGCTTCGCGGCATCGAGGGGCGCGTACAGCCGCGCCTTGTCGATGAGCTCCGCAGCCTGGCGGTAAGCCTTGCTGTGCTTGGTCATGCTTCTGTCCTTAACTTCGAAAACGGATCAGTGTGGTGCGAGCCGCACTCGGCTCTCCCACTCGAGCTAGCGCGAAATCGCGCCGGTTTCTGGACCGAGCGATTCGATCGGCCCCTCGGGCCGAGCGGATCGGAAGGGAAGAAATCGGCTTAGAGCGATTTCGCCGCCTCGACGGAGTCGAGGCAGAAAACTCAGTCGACGACCGTGATGCCCATGGAGCGGGCGGTGCCGGCGATGATCTTCGCCGCCTGGTCGATGTCGTGCGCGTTGAGGTCGGTCTCCTTGGTCTTGGCGATCTCGCGGACCTGGTCCCAGGTGACCTTGGCGACCTTGGTCTTGTGCGGCTCGCCGGAGCCCTTCTCGACACCAGCGGCCTTGAGCAGCAGGCGCGCGGCCGGCGGCGTCTTCAGCTTGAAGTCGAACGACCGGTCCTCGTACACGGAGATCTCGACCGGGACGACGTCCCCGCGCTGCGACTCGGTCGCGGCGTTGTAGGCCTTGCAGAACTCCATGATGTTGACGCCGTGCTGACCCAGAGCCGGGCCGACCGGGGGCGCGGGGTTGGCCGCGCCCGCCTTGATCTGCAGCTTGATGATCGCCGCAAGCTTCTTCTTCTTGGGAGGCATTCTTTTCCTGTCCTGTACTACGTTCCCCGCGTACCTGCCGTGGACGTGGGGACTGCGGCCGGCTAGGCGACCGTCAGATCTTGGAGACCTGGGTGAACGACAGCTCGACCGGGGTCTCCCGGCCGAAGATCGACACCAGGACCTTCAGCTTCTGCCCGTCGATGTTGACCTCGGAGATCGTCGCCGGCAGCGTGGCGAACGGGCCGTCCATGACCGTGACCGACTCGCCGATCTCGAAGTCGACCTCGACGGCCGGGCCACCGAGCGGGGCCGCGTTCGTGGCGGAGTCGCCCTTGCCGCCCTTCGCGGGGGCTTCGTTCTCGACCTTCGGGGCGAGGAACTTCAGCACCTCGTCCACGGTCAGCGGCGACGGCCGCGAGGTGGCGCCGACGAACCCGGTGACGCCCGGCGTGTTGCGCACCGCGCTCCACGAGGCGTCGTTCAGGTCCATCCGGACCAGGATGTAGCCGGGCAGCACCTTGCGCTGCACCTGCTTGCGCTGGCCGTTCTTGATCTCGGTGACCTCTTCGGTCGGGACCTCGATCTGGAAGATGTAGTCCTCGACGTCCAGGGTCGTGGTCCGGGTCTCGAGGTTGGTCTTCACCTTGTTCTCGTACCCGGCGTAGGAGTGCACGACGTACCACTCGCCGGGTGCGGCGACCAGCTCGGCGCGCAGCTTCGCGACCGGGTCCTCGTCGTCCTCGGCGGGTTCGGCCTCGTCGGCGGCTTCCTCCGGCGCGGCCTCGGCCACGTCTTCGGTGCCGTCCTCTTCGCTGGAAGCGGCTTCGTCGACCTCGTCGGACACCTCGACGGGCTCGAGGTGCGCGGACTCCTCGTCACCGAGTGCCGCGTGCACCTGCTCGTCGGAAAGCTCGGTCAGGTCGTGACCGGCTGATGTGCCGTTGTCGGAGGTCACGTTCCGTCCTCTCAGTTGATCATTGCCGGGGTCAGGCCGGGACCTGAGCCCCATCGGCGCGCGCCGAGGCGCGTCAGCCGAAGATCTTGCCGATGCCCCATTTGAATGCCAGATCGAGCACGCTGACGAGGGCCACCATGAACACCACGAAGGCCAGCACGACCGCGGTGTAGGTGACCATCTGTTTGCGGTTCGGCCAGATGACCTTGCGCAGCTCCGCCCACACCTCGCGGATGAAGCGGATCAGCCGCGCGAACACCGACGCCTTCTTCGGCTTCTGGTCCCGCTTCGGGGTCGGAGCGCCCTTCGCGTCGGAGGCGGTCTTCTCCCCCGATTTCCCGGCCGGCCGGGACTTGTCGTCCGCACGTGCCGCGGACTTGCCCGCCGGACGAGCGGTCGCGCGGCGTTCACGCCGGGCAGCGGCTGTGACCGGGCGAGACGGGTTCTCGGGCTTGGACCCGGTACCGTCCTGCTCCTGCTCGCCGCCACTGGCGTCGCTGTCGCTCACGACCACTCCTTCGCTCCACCAGTTCCGTTACGCAGGGGTGACAGGACTTGAACCTGCAACCTGCGGTTTTGGAGACCGCTGCTCTGCCAATTGAGCTACACCCCTGTGGAGCCCCGATCGCTCGGAGCCCCCGAGGACGCATTCCATCATCCCCACCATCCAGGCGGGGATGACCGTAGTGCGTTCCAAGTCCCGAAGTCTACGGCAAGCCTCACGAGAGCCCGCAACCGCGCCCCCCGATCGACCGCCGAACCCCGGCCGGCCTGCGGAATACTCCCCGCCAGCCACCCGATCATGCCAGGATGTCCGCCATGACGAGCAACCCGGAGTCCCGCTCACCGGTGAGCGGGACGCGGCTCGGCCTCGCGCTGCCCCAGTACGGCGCGCTCGCCGACCCCGCGGCCGTCGCGCGTTTCGCGACCGCCGCGGAGGACCTCGGCTTCGGCTCGCTGTGGGTCGGCGACCGGATCCTGACGCCGCGGGAGCCGTCCGACCTGTACCCGGGCGGCGGGACGCCGGCGCACCCGTACCCCCGGGAGTTCGAGACCTTCGCGGACCCGTTCACCACGCTCGCGACCGCGGCCGCGGTGACGCGGACCGCGCGCCTGGGGATGAGCGCCCTGACCGGCCCGGTCTATTCCCCGGTGCTGCTCGCCAGGGCCCTGACTTCGCTCGACCTCGCCAGCGGCGGCCGGCTGGACGTCGGCCTCGGGCTCGGCTGGCTGCGCGAGGAGTACTTCGCCACCGGCGTCCCGTGGGAGGGCCGCGGCCGGCGGCTCGACGCGGTGCTCGACGCGCTCGACGCGATCTGGACCGGCGACCCGGTGGCGCACGAGGGCCCGCAGTGGCGGATCGCGCCGTCGACGGTCGGCCTGCGCCCGGCGCAGGACCCGCGCCCGCCGGTGCTGCTCGGCGGCTTCTCCCCGCCGGCGCTGGCCCGCATCGGGCGGCGGGCCGACGGCTGGCTGGCCGGCTGGATGCCGCGCCAGTACCTGACCGGCCTCTGGTCGGTCGCGCTCGAAGCGGCCGAGAAAGCCGGCCGCGACCCCGGCACCCTGCGGCGGGTGCTGCGGATCAACCCGCGCGCGGGCACCGGGGTCGAGTCGGTCGCGGACGTCCCGCCGTGCCTGGACGTGGCCCGCGAGGAGGGCATCACCGAGGTCCTGGTCGACCTGCACTTCGTCGCGAAGGACGTCGACCACGCCCTGGAGCTCGCGGCCGAGCTCGTCAACTCCCGGTAGCGGTCAATCCCTCCCTGGAGTTTTCCCTAGTCACCCGGATCGCCGCAGTAATCGGGGGCCTACTTTCGGTACAAACGAAGGTGTGGCGAAGAACAGCGGGGGCGGCTGCCTCGTCGTGGTGCTCGTGGTCGGGCTCCTGGCGTTCGGGTATTACAAGTGGGACCACGGCTCGTCGTCCGCACCGCCGGCGGGCGCGGCCACCGGGGACGGCGCCGGCCGCTACGTCGCACTGGGTGACTCCTACACGGCCTCGCCGCGCACCGGGAAGAACGTCGGGGCCCCGCCCGGCTGCGACCGGTCCGACGACAACTACCCCCGCCTCGTCTCTGCGGACCTGAAGCCGGCCGAGTTCGCCGACGTCAGCTGCAGCGGCGCGACGACCGCGAACATGGCCGGCGCGCAGAAGACGGGCAACGGCTCGAACCCGCCCCAGCTGGACGCGGTGACCGCGAAGACGACGCTGGTGACCCTCGGCATCGGCGGCAACGACATCGGCTTCCTGTCGCTGGCGTCGTCCTGCGCGACGGCGCACCGGTCCGGGTCGCCCTGCAAGGACAAGCTGACCGCCGG
This sequence comes from Amycolatopsis sp. NPDC051061, assembly GCF_040682935.1. Classification (NCBI taxonomy): domain Bacteria; kingdom Bacillati; phylum Actinomycetota; class Actinomycetes; order Pseudonocardiales; family Pseudonocardiaceae; genus Amycolatopsis; species Amycolatopsis sp. NPDC051061. The sequence goes on along the minus strand of NZ_JBFBBZ010000009.1, from coordinate 189,755 downwards.
TGGGCACGATCAGCTCTCCGAGCGGATCGACGCCACCGCGCCGAAGGTGGGCGCCGTGCTGGATCGGATCCACAAGCAGGCTCCGAAGGCGAAGGTGGTCGTCGTCGGGTACCCGTCCGTGCTCCCTGACGGTGATGGGTGCTGGCCGGTTCTGCCGATCGGCTCGGGGGATGTCGCGTACTTCCGCGGGGCGTTGGGGAAGCTGAACAAGATGCTCGAGGACCAGGCGGATGGGCATGAGGCTGGGTATGCCGATACCGCTACGCCGGGGAAGGGGCATGACGTCTGTACCGCGTCGGATACCCGGTGGGTGGAGGGCGTGATTCCGACGCTGCATGGGACGGCGCTGCATCCCAACGCTCGGGGGGAGCAGGGCATGGCTGATGCCGTCTTGGGGGCGTTGAAGCCGTTTTAGACGTTGCGTCTGCCGTGGTTTCCAGCACCCCGAAGCCCGATTGTGACTACGGCCGGCGGCACCGCGTCAAGGCGGGAAAGATGCCTTGACCCGGTGGCGGCGGCCGTGTTCTGGCTTCGGATCGGGGTGCGGGGGGCGGTCTGGGTTCTCGGTTCCCTGCGTTCCGATACCGTCCTGCCTTTTAGACGCGGACCAGCGCCTGCGGCTTGCCCAGGACCGTCTTGCCGTCGTACTTGACCACCAGGTCCACGCGTGCGATGCCTTCGTCGTTGACGGCCGCTACCTTGCCCGTGATCTCCACCAGGGCGCCGTCGGGGGTGTTCGGGACCACGACTGGGCGGGTGAAGCGGGCGCTGAAGTCGACCAGGCGGCCCGGGTCGCCCAGCCAGTCCGTCACCACTCGGCCGGCCACCGCCATCGTGAGCATTCCGTGCGCGATGACGTCGGGGAGGCCGACCTCCTTCGCGAACGTCTCGTTCCAGTGGATCGGGTTGAAGTCCAGCGCCGCGCCGGCGTAGCGCACCAGCTGGTCGCGGGTGATGCGGACTTCGAGGGCGGGCAGTTCGTCTCCGGCGTTCACGCGCTCTCCCCCCGCACCACGAGCTGCGCCTTCGTGGTGGCGATGTGCGCGCCGTCGCCGTCGGTGATCTCGGCGCGCAGGTTGATGAAGTCGTTGCCGGCCCGGGCCATGATCCGGTCGATGTGCGTCGTCAGCAGCAGCGTGTCCCCGGCGTGCGCCGGGCGGCTGTAGGTGAACTGCTGGTCGCCGTGGACCATGCGCGAGTAGTCGAGGCCCAGCTCGGGGTCGGAGACGATCGAGTTGATCGACGCCAGGTTGATGATCGTGAGGAACGTCGGGGGCGCGATGACGTCCGGGTAGCCGGCCGCTTTCGCGGCTTCGGGATCCCGGTAGAGCGGGTTCGCGTCGCCGATCGCGTCGGCGAACTCCCTGATCTTCTCCCGGCTCACTTCGTAGCTGGTCTGCGGCGGGTACACCCGCCCGGTGAACGACTCGTCCAAGGGCACCGGGAGAGGCTACCAACAGCAAAGAGCCGCCCCGGTGGTCCAAGGCGGCTCTTCGAAGCTGGTGCGAACGCGCTACGCGGTCAGCGGGTTTCCTTGTGCGTCCGGTGCGTACCGCAGTTCGGGCAGAACTTCTTCATCTCCAGGCGATCCGGGTTGTTGCGCCGGTTCTTCTTGGTGATGTAGTTGCGGTGCTTGCACTCTTCGCACGCCAGCGTGATCTTGGGTCGCACGTCGGTGGCAGCCACAGCGTTTCCTTCTCTCTCAGGTCCCGGGGCGAGCCCCAGTCGTTACCGCGTAGCGGTGGCCGGACTTGAACCGGCGACACAGCGATTATGAGCCGCTTGCTCTGCCAACTGAGCTACACCGCCCTTACATGACCCAAGCCGCGACACGCAGGCGTGACGCGGCTGAGGTCGTGAGCCCCTTTACGGAATCGAACCGTAGACCTTCTCCTTACCATGGAGACGCTCTGCCGACTGAGCTAAAGGGGCCTCGCCTCTCGCGAGGACTTCGAAAGATTACCAACCCCCGTCACCCCGTCGTGCAACCGGGGTCCCGAAAGAGCAAAACCTCAGGTCAGCAACGTCAGCACGGTCTCCGAGTGGCGCCCCGGCGAGCGCGCCGTGCGGGCCTGCAGCCACGCCTCCAGACGATCCTCGGGCAGCGGCCGCGAGATCAGGTACCCCTGGGCGACGTCACAGCCCATCGCCTCGAGCTGGTCGCGCGCCACGTCCTCTTCGACGCCTTCCGCGACCACCGTCAGCCCGAGCGAGTGCCCCAGCTCGACGATCGACCGCACCACCGCGAGGTCGCCGAGGTCGGTGCCCATGCCGAGGACGAAGCTCTTGTCGATCTTGACTTGGTCGACCGGCAGCTGCCGCAGGTAGGCCAGCGACGAGTAGCCGGTGCCGAAGTCGTCCACGGCGAGGGTGATGCCCAGCGAGTGCAGTTCGCGCAGGATCGGGAGCGCCTTCTGCGGGTCGGACATCACGCCGGACTCGGTCAGCTCGAACGTCAGCAGCTCCGGCGGGATGCCGACGCGCTCCAGCTCGCGGGCCACCTTGTTCGGGAAGTCCTCGTCGGCGAGGTTGCGCACCGACAGGTTGACCGCCACCGAGATCCGCAGGCCCTCGTCGAGCCACTTGCGGCAGCGCTTCAGCGCCTCGCCGAGCACGAACGACGTCAGCACGCCGATCAGGCCGGCCGCTTCGATGGCCGGGACGAACTCGTCCGGGCCGAGCCGGCCGAACTCCGGGTGCACCCAGCGGACCAGCGCCTCGACGCCCGCCACCTGCCGGTTCGGCAAGGTGATCTTCGGCTGGTAGTGCACGCTGACCTGGCCGTCTTCGAGGGACTGCCGGAACTGCGTGACCATCTGGAAGCGGCGCAGGAAGATCTGGCCCATGCTCGGCACGTACCCGCGGACCTCTTCGCCGCCCTTGGTCGCGCGAACCGCGACATCGGCGCGCTGCAGCAGGCCTTCGATGTCGACGACGTCGCCGGACTCCTCGGGCGTCGTCGTCGCGTAGCCGATCATCGCGTTGGCCTCGACCGACAGCCGGTCCACCGGGTAGGGCGCGGAAAGCTCTTCGCGCAGCCGTTCCGCCGCGGTGTGGGCGTCCTCGGGCGGGCAGCCGACGAGCAGCGCCGCGAACGACGCGCCTTCGAGGCGGGCGAGCGGGACGTCGGGGCCGAGCGCGTCGCGGATGCGGCGGCCGGCGGCGATCACCATCCGGTCGGCCCAGGCGTAGCCCAGCGCGTCGCTGACCGTCGAAAAGACGTCGAGGTCGATCCGCAGCACCACGGCGTTCGCGAAGTCCCGCAACGGTTCCTTCGCCACCTGCCGGAAGCCCGGCCGGTTGAGGTGCCCGGTGAGCGGGTCGTGGTAGGCGTCGTGGCGCAGGGTCGCGAGCAGGCGCCGGTTGTCCAGCGACGTCGCGAGGTGGCTGGCCATCGTGCCGAGCAGCTGGACGTCGTACTTGCCGAAGCCGCGCCAGCGGGACAGCCGGTCGTGCGCCTCGACGACGCCGAGCAGCTGGTTCGCGCTGCGCAGCGGGACGACGAGCGCCTCCTGCGCGCCGCGGTCGAGCAGCGCCGCGCGGACGTCGGGATTGGCCTCGGTGATCCGGAAGTGCCGGACGTGCGCGCCGGGCAGGCGCAGCAGCGGGTCGTCGGCGGCCGGATCGGCGGGCGGCAGGTCGTCGCCGGCGACGACGACGCGCATGGTGTCCTTCGGCTCGAGCCGGAGTCTCAGCACGACGCGGCCGGCGGCCAGCTGGTCCTTGATGCGCTCGGCGATCGTGGCCCACTCGCGGACGTCGACGCCGCCGACGAGCTCGTCGGCGCGGCTGGCCGGGCGCGCCGCCGCCTGCTGGCCGGAGCGGGCCACCATCAGGCTGACGTCCGAGAGCGCCTCCATGTCCCGCTGCTCGCGCAGCAGGTCGGAGTAGGCCCAGTACAGCGCGGTCAGGCCGAGGAACACGGCGAGCACCAGCGGCCACGCCTTGGGCGTGTTGGAGATGACGAGGTAGCCGGACAGGCCGACGGACGCGTTGACGAACCCGACGACCAGGATCCGCGCGGTGAGCCGGACCGCGGTGCTGACCCGCATCCGGCGGCGCAGCACGCGCACCGCGGCGAGCGCGAGCAGCGTGCTGACGAGCGGCGCGGTCAGCGTGCCGGCGAGCGCGGCGACCCACGGGATCTCGCTGCCGGAACCGGCGCCGAGGGCCACCTTCACCAGGCCGGCGACCGCGAAGGCGCCGGTGATCTCGAGCAGGAACGCGCCCGCGTTGTAGAGGACGCGCCCGGCGACCTTGCGGGCGAGCAGCGTGCCGATGCCGGCGATCAGATGCGCGGCCAGCACGACTTCGAACGGCGCGACGAAGAACCCGATGACGAGCGGGATCTCGGTGAAGGAGATGGTCCACGAGATGCCGCTGCGGACGTCGACGTTGATGCCGAGCTGCTCGGCGAGCAGGAAGGCGACCGCGAGCACCGGCCCGATCCACAGCAGCCGGCTGTCCCAGTGGAACGGCAGCCAGGACCCGACGGCGAACGCGGCGACGAGCCCGATGCTCAGGACGGCGAAGGTGTACGCGCGGAACCGGCGCTCGTCGGTGCGGGCCTCGGCGGAAACGGGAGGTGTGCCGGAAGCGGCCCCCGGCCCGGGCTGCGCCTGCGCTACGGCGTGGCCGTGGGCGTTGGTGTCCGGCATCCGACCTTCCCTCCCAGCTTGTCCACCGGTGCTGATCCGTGACTTCGGGTGTGGACAAGGGCCATACCGTACCCCGTAGGGCGTACCCGCGTCCCTTTCGAGACAGTAGGAGATCACCCCAGGGTTAACAATGCCTCGATGGCGCTGACCTGCGTGGACCAAGGGGTGAAACTCTGCGACCACCGGGGCTTCGCCCCGGGCCGGGGGCTCCGCCACCCGGACCCCCTTGACATGGGTGGCGGAATCAAGGGTAGTTCTCTGCGCACGACGTCCGGCATAGCGCTTCAATGTGTTCATGCACAGCGACGTGATTGCCACCGAACACGCGGCCCGGCTCGCGGCGGTGGACTCCCTGCTCCCCGGTTCTTATCCCTTCGAAGCGGCCGAAGGCGCCGTGGTGCTGGAGGTGGCGACGGCCGGCTCGGCCGCGTCCGGCCTCGCCTCGCGCATCCAGGTCGACCAGGACGCCCCGAACGCGCCTTGGCGGGCGCTGACCGAGCACCGGCTCGACCTTCAGCTGGCCGGCCCGCAGCCCGCCGCGGCGCTCGACGCCCTCCTCACCCGATGGGATGAACATCTGCGCGCGGTCGCCGAGCGTGGCGACACCGAAACCGCGGCGATCGTCCCGCGCGCCAGCCGGGACGCCGCCGGCACGCGCGAAATGCTGCACCACGGCTTCGCGCCGCTGCGGGTGATCGCGGTCCGCCCGGCCGACCGGATGGTCCCGGCGGGCCCGCGCGGCACGCCCGGGGTCAAGATTCGCCGCGCCGAGCCCGGCGACCTCGAAACCGTCGTCTCGCTGGGCCTCGAGCTGCACTCCTTCGACGCGCAGTACGGCACGGTCAACCTGCGCAAGGGCGTCGAGGACATCATGGCCAAGGACCTGGCCGAACAGCTGGAGCGCCCGGAACCGCCGCTGTGGATCGCCGAGCTGTACGGCCGTCCGCTCGGCATGGTGAACGTCCAGCACCCGGGTGAGACCGGCTGGATCAGCGACCGGGTTTCCGCGGGCCGCGTCGGCTACCTGTCGTCGCTGGCCGTCGCGAAGGAGGCGCGGTCGTCCGGTGTCGGTACGGCGCTGGCCACCCACGCCCACCACGTCCTCGACGAGGAAGGCGCCGACGCCGTGCTCCTGCACCACGCCGCGGCGAACCCGCTGTCGACGCCGTTCTGGTACGCGCAGGGGTACCGCCCGCTGTGGACGTACTGGCAGCGTCGACCGGCCGTTCGGTGAACCAGTGGCGGCTTACCCCCGGTCGCCCGTCTCTATAGGCTGGCTTCCGGAGCAGCGAGGGGAGCCGGAAGTGACCGATCAGCGGGATTCCGCGCCGAGAGCGCCCGAAGGCGTCGACACCGAGAAGCCGTCCGCGGCCCGGATCTACGACTGGTACCTGGGCGGCACGCAGAACTGGGCCGTGGACCGCGAGTTCGGCCGGCGCATGGAGCAGCAGTGGCCGCTGGTGCGCCCTGGGTCGAAGCAGAACCGCGAGTTCATGAACCGCGCGGTGCGGGCGGCGCTGCGGGCCGGGATCCGGCAGTTCGTCGACCTCGGCTCCGGGGTCCCGACGGCCGGGAACGTGCACGAGGTCGTCGAGGCCGAGCTGCCCGAGGACCACGACGCGACGGTCGTGTACGTCGACTACGAGCCGGTCGCGGTCGCGCACGCGACGCTGATCCTCGAAGAGGAGGCGGCGACGGACTGGGCGGGCATCGTCCAGGCCGACATGCGTGACGCGAAGGCCGTGCTGCGCGCCGAGGAGACGAAGCGGCTCATCGACTTCTCGAAGCCCGTCTGCTTGATGATGATGGCGGTGCTGCACTTCGTCGGGCCGGACGACGACCCCATCGGCATCCTCAAGGCGTACCGCGACAAGCTCGCGCCCGGCAGCTGGCTGGCCATCTCGCAGATGAGCGAGGGCGACGGCACCGGCGAGACCCTGGCCGGGCTGCGCTGGTTCGTCGAGCAGTACCGGAAGACGAGCAACCCGGTGTGGCTGCGCGACCGCGAGGAGATCGAGCCGCTGTTCGGCGACTGGCCGCTGCTCGAACCGGGCATCGTGCACCTGCCGGACTGGCGGCCCGACCGGAAGCTCAACGCGCTGGAAGCGGAAGCCCGCCCGTACGCGTGGTGCGGCATCGCGGAGAAACCCGGCGCATGAGCGAAGGAGCGCCGATCGCCCCCGCCGGCGTGGACACCGACAAGCCGTCCGCGGCGCGCGTCTACGACTGGTACCTCGGCGGCGACCACCACTGGGCGGTCGACCGCGAGTTCGGCCGGCGCGTGGAGAAGGTGTGGCCGCTGATCCGGCCGATCTCGCGGCAGAACCGGGCGTTCATGAACCGGGTGGTCTCGGCGGCCATGGACGCCGGCGTCCGCCAGTTCGTCGACCTCGGCTCCGGCGTACCGACCGCGGGCAACGTGCACGAGATCGTCCGCGACCGGCTGCCCACCGGCGAACGCGCGTCGGTCGTCTACGTCGACTACGAGCCGGTGGCGGCCGCGCATTCGCGGCTGATCCTGGAGCGCGAAGGCGCGACGGCGTGGGCGGGCCTGGTCGAGCGGGACATCCGGCGGCCGAAGGAGATCTTCGCCGACCCGGTGACGTCGTCGCTCATCGACTGGTCGCGGCCGGTGTGCCTGCTGCTGATCACGGTCATGCACTTCGTCGGGCCGTCCGACGATCCGGACGGGCTGATGGCGACGTACCGGTCGAAGCTCGCGCCGGGCAGCTGGCTGGCGCTGACGCACGGCACGTGCCGCGACGACGCGCCGCCCGAGCGCGCCGCGGAGGTGAAGCGGTTCATCGACGCCTACCGCGACACGTCGAACCCGGCGTGGCTGCGCTCGGCCGAGGAGCTGCTCCCCTGGTTCGGCGGCTGGCCGCTGCTCCCGCCGGGGATGACATCGTTGCCGGACTGGCGTCCCGAAGAGCGTCCGACGGTGCTGGACCTCGAGACCCGGCCCTTCGCCTGGTGCGCGGTCGGCCGTCGGCCAAGCCTCTGACCTGCGGTTACCTCCTTCGCTGTGGGCGAACGCACTCTCGGAAACAAACACACCCATCGGAGAGTTGAGCTAGGCAGACTCAACTACCCGAGGAGTGCACATGTCCGACACCCGCCTCCTGCCCGTGCTCCCGCTCGATGACGACGTCGTGCTGCCGGGCATGGTCGTCCCGCTCGACCTCACCGACACCGAGACGCGGGCCGCGGTGGAGTCCGCACAGGCCAACACGCCGAGCCAGGCTTCGTTCCCCGGCATCCGATCGACCGGCGCCACCAAGGCCGAGGTCCTGATCGTGCCGCGCGTCCACGGTGAGTACGCCGAGTTCGGCACCGTCGCGACGGTCGAGCGCATCGGCCGCGTGCCCGGCGGCAAGGCCGCCGTCCTGCTGCGCGGCACGGCCCGCGCGCTCGTCGGCCGGATGGCCGACGGCCCCGGCGCGGCCCGCTGGGTGCACGCCGAGGACGCCCCCGAGACCACCGACGACCAGACCGCGAAGCTCGCGGCCGAGTACAAGGCCGTCGTCATCTCGATCCTCCAGCAGCGCGGCGGCTGGCAGCTGATCGACGCCGTCCAGCAGGTCGAGGACGGTTCCGCGATCGCCGACCTGTCCGGCAACGCGCCGTACCTGGACACCGACCAGAAGGTCGAGCTGCTGACCACGCTCGACGTCACCGCGCGTCTCGAGAAGGCGCTCGAGTGGAGCAAGGAACACCTGGCCGAGCTCGAGGTCACCGACACGATCCGCAAGGACGTCGCCGAGGGCATGGAGAAGCAGCAGAAGGAGTTCCTGCTGCGCCGCCAGCTCGAGGCCATCCGCAAGGAGCTCGGCGAGCTCGACGGCACCGCGCAGGACGACGACTACCGCGCCCGCGTCGAAGGTGCCGAGCTGCCCGACGCCGTCAAGAAGGCCGCGCTGGCCGAAGTGGACAAGCTGGACCGGACGTCCGAGCAGTCCCCCGAGGGCGGCTGGATCCGCACCTGGCTGGACACCGTCCTGGAGCTGCCGTGGAACGAGCGCACCGAGGACAGTTACGACATCGCCGCCGCGCGCGCGGTCCTGGACGCCGACCACGCCGGTCTCGACGACGTCAAGGAACGCATCATCGAGTACTTGGCGGTGCGCAAGCGTCGCGCCGAGTCGGGCCTGGGCCCGGTCGGTGGACGTCGTTCCGGCGCGGTGCTCGCCCTCGCGGGCCCTCCCGGGGTCGGCAAGACGTCGCTGGGTGAGTCCGTCGCGAAGGCGATGGGGCGCAAGTTCGTCCGCGTCGCCCTGGGCGGCATCCGCGACGAGGCGGAGATCCGCGGCCACCGCCGCACCTACGTCGGCGCGCTGCCCGGCCGGATCGTCCGCGCCATCAAGGAAGCCGGCTCGATGAACCCGGTCGTCCTGCTCGACGAGATCGACAAGGTCGGCGCCGACTACCGCGGCGACCCGACCGCGGCGCTGCTCGAAGTGCTGGACCCGGAGCAGAACCACACGTTCCGCGACCACTACCTCGAGGTCGAACTGGACCTGTCCGACGTCGTGTTCCTGGCGACGGCCAACGCGCTGGAAACCATCCCCGGCCCGCTGCTGGACCGCATGGAGCTCGTCACGCTGGACGGCTACACCGAGCACGAGAAGGTCACCATCGCCCGCGACCACCTGCTCCCCCGGGAGCTGGAGCGAGCCGGCCTGGCCACGGCGGACGTCAGCCTGACCGACGCCGCGTTCAGCCGGATCGCGGCCGAGTACACCCGCGAGGCGGGCGTGCGCGACGTGAACCGCACGATCGCGAAGGTGCTGCGCAAGATCGCGACGAAGGTGGCTTTGGACGAGGTTTCGCTGCCGCTTTCCCTCGATGCTCCCGATTTGGAGACCTACCTGGGCCGTCCGCGGCACGTGCCGGAGTCGTCGCTGCCCGCGTCGACCCAGCGGACCGCGACCCCGGGGGTGGCGACGGGCCTGGCGGTGACGGGTGCCGGCGGTGACGTCCTCTACATCGAGGCGTCGCTGGCGGACCAGGAGTCCGGCGCGTCCGGGCTGCAGCTGACCGGCCAGCTCGGCGACGTGATGAAGGAGTCCGTCCAGATCGCGCTGTCCTACCTGCGTTCGCACGGCGCGGAGCTGGAGCTGCCGGTGGGCGACCTACGCGAGCGCGGCATCCACGTCCACGTCCCGGCGGGCGCGGTCCCGAAGGACGGGCCGTCGGCGGGCGTCACGATGACGACGGCGCTGGCGTCGCTGCTCTCGGGCCGCGTGGTGCGGCCGGACGTCGCGATGACCGGCGAGGTGTCCCTGACCGGACGCGTCCTCCCGATCGGCGGCGTCAAGCAGAAGCTGCTGGCGGCCCACCGGGCGGGGATGAAGACGGTGATCATCCCGCAGCGCAACGAGCCGGACCTCGACGACGTCCCGGCCGAGGTGCTGTCCCAGCTGGACGTCCACGCGGTGGCGAACGTCCGCGAGGTCCTCGACCTCGCTTTGACCCCGGCTTCGACGCCGGTTCCCCAGGCGGCGTAACCCCGAACGCCGCCACCTGAACGGCCGGTTTCCCTCTCCCCCAGGGAAACCGGCCGTTTTCTACGCCCGGACCGGGGCGGTGGACTCGCGCTCGACGAGCGAGACGTCGATCGTCACCGGCCGCTTCGGGCGCTCGCCCTTCTCGATCGAGTCCAGCAGGATCGACACCGCCGTCGACGCCTTGCGCGCGATGTCCTGCGAGATCGTCGTCAGCTTCGGGGTCACGTAGTTGCACAGGTCCAGGTCGTCGAAGCCGACCACCGAGACGTCTTCCGGCACGCGCGCGCCCGCCTCGGTCAGGCCGTGGACGATGCCGACCGCCAGGATGTCCGCCGTCGCGAACACCGCCGTCACGTCGTGGCGCTCCCGCAGGACCAGCCCCAGTTCCCGGCCCTCCTCGTACGTCGTGTTGACCGTCTCGACCACGTCGTCACGCGAGACCCCGGCGTCCGCGAACGCCTGGCAGAAGCCCTCGAAGCGTTCGTGGACCACGCCGACGCCGCTGAACGCCGGACCAGCGAACAGGATCCGGCGGTGGCCGAGGTCGAGCAGGTGCCGGGCCGCGAGCCGGGCGCCCGCGAAGTCGTCCGAACGCGTGCCCGTCGTCAAGCGGTTCGCCGAGTAGCTGTCGATCGCGACGACGTGGACCGCGCCGATGGTCTTCTTGGTCAGCTTGCCGACCTCTTCGTCGAGGAACCCCAGCAGGATCGCGCCGTCGAGGCTCCACGAGCGCAGCGCTTCGGCCACCTCGTCCGGGTGCGCGACCCCGCGCAGCAGCAGGTGGTAGCCGTACTTGCGCAGCTCGCGTTCGATCATGCCGACGATCGCCATGGTGTGCGGGCTGATCATCAGGCTGTCCTCGTCGGCGGCCGGCACCAGCAGGCCGACCAGCCGGGACGCCTTCGTCGCGAGGCTGCGGGCCGACGCGCTCGGGACGTACCCGAGCTCGTCCGCGATGCGCTGGACCTTCTCGATGGTCCCGGGCGAGACCCGCGCGCGGTTGCCGTTCATCACGTTCGACACCGTCATCATGCTCACGCCCGCCTGCTCGGCGACCTCCCGCAGCGTGACGCGCACCCTCGGACTCCTCTCGCTCACCCCGGGCCTCAAGGTTACGGGACCGGCCGTTGACAAGTACCTCAGGACGACATTACCGTCTATCGAGGTATAGCGCTAAACCTAATTCGCGCGGACCCCGGTCCGCTTCCCTCGCCGCGCTCCGGAAACCGTTGAGCCAGAACGGGAGTCCCGTGACCACAGACGTCTCGACCGACCCGCTGACCGCACCCGCCGAACAGACGGCGCCGTGGTGGCGCGGCGCGGTCATCTACCAGATCTACCCGCGCAGTTTCGCCGACGGCAACGGCGACGGCACCGGTGACCTCGCCGGCGTCCGCGCCCGCCTGCCCTACCTGAAGAGCCTCGGCGTGGACGCCCTCTGGTTCACCCCGTGGTACTCCTCGCCGCTGGCCGACGGCGGCTACGACGTCGCCGACTACCGTGCGATCGACCCGGCGTTCGGCGCCCTCGCGGAGGCCGAGCGGCTGATCGCCGAGGCGTCCGCGCTCGGCATCCGGACCATTGTGGACATCGTCCCCAACCACGTCTCCGACCGGCACGAGTGGTTCCGCGCCGCGCTCGCCGCTGGGCCGGGATCGCCCGAGCGGCAACGGTTTTGGTTTCGCGAAGGCCGCGGCGAGCACGGTGAGCTGCCGCCGACGGACTGGGAGTCCAGCTTCTCCGGCGGCACCTGGACCCGCGTCACCGAGCCCGGCGGCGCGCCCGGCGAGTGGTACCTGCACCTGTTCGCGCCCGAGCAGCCGGACCTGAACTGGAACCACCCCGACGTCCGCCACGAGCACGAGCAGGTGCTGCGGTTCTGGTTCGACCGGGGCGTCGCGGGCATCCGCATCGACTCCGCGACCATGCCGGTCAAGGACCCCGCACTGCCGAACGAGGTGACGCCGGACGCGCACCCGTTCGTCGACCGCGACGAGATCCACGACATCTACCGGAGCTGGCGGGCCGTCGCCGACTCCTACGCCGAGCCGCGCGTCCTGGTCGGCGAGGTTTGGCTGGCCGACCCGCACCGCTTCGCCCGCTACCTGCGCACCGACGAGATGCACACGGCGTTCAACTTCGACTTCATGATGCGCCCGTGGGACGCCGCCGAGCTGCGCACCGCCATCGTGTCCACTTTGGACGCGCACGGCCCGGTCGGCGCGCCGCCGACGTGGGTGCTGTCCAACCACGACGTCACCCGCGCGGCCACCCGCTACGGCCGTGAGGACAGCTCGTTCGGCTTCGTCGCCCGGGCCTTCGGCATCCGCACCGACTTGGCGAAGGCGCAGCGCCGGGCCCGCGCGGCCGCGTTGCTGTCCGCGGCTCTGCCCGGCTCGCTCTATATCTACCAAGGTGACGAGCTGGGCCTGCCCGAAGTCGAGGACCTGCCACTGGAAGTGCTGCAGGACCCGATGCACTTCCGCTCCGGCGGCACCGACCCCGGCCGGGACGGCTGCCGCGTCCCCCTCCCCTGGACGTCCGACGCGGGCAGCGCGTACGGCTTCGGCGCCGGGGCGCCGTGGCTGCCCCAGCCGGCGAACTGGGGTGACTACTCGGTCGAGCGGCAGGACGGCGATCCCCGGTCGATGCTGACGCTCTACCGGACCATGCTCGCGCTGCGCCGGTCCGAGCCGGCGCTGCGCGGGGAGGAGTTCGCCTGGGCGGCCAATGATACTGCCGCAATCCTCGCCTTCCGCCGCGGCGACGACCTGCTCTGCCTGGTCAACTTCGGCGACACCCCGATCGACCTGCCCGCCCACCTCGAAATCCTGCTCGCCAGCGGCGAGCCGGCCGACTCCCAGTTGCCCACCGACACAGCCGTCTGGCTGCGAGTCTGAAACCCCGCCAGGAGAGACGATGAAGTCCTCGAAGATCGCCGCGGTGTGCCTGTGCGCCGCCGCACTGACCGCCTGCTCGGGTGGCGACGCCACCACCGCCGACGGCAAGACCGTCGTCAAGGTGTCCATCGAACCGGGCCTGGACCAGGGCGCGGTCGCCGCGTTCACCGCCCGGGTGACGCAGTTCGAGACCGCGAACCCGACGATCGACCTGGTCCCGCAGGAGTTCAAGTGGGACGCGACGACGTTCACCGCGCAGCTGGCAGGCGGCACGCTCCCGGACGTCCTCACGATGCCCTTCACCGACGGCCGCGGCCTGATCGAACGCCGTCAGATCGCCGACATCAGCGATCTGGTCGCCGGCCTGCCGTACGCGAAGAAGTTCAACCCCGAGGTCGCGAAGGCCGGCTCGGCTGACGACGGCAAGATGTGGGCGATCCCGATCGCCGCGCACGGCCAGGCGCTGCACTACAACCGCACGCTCTTCAAGCAAGCGGGCCTCGACCCGGACAAGCCACCGTCCACTTGGGACGAGATCCGCGTGGACGCGAAGCAGATCGCCGAGAAGACCGGCCAGGCCGGGTACGCCCAGCTGACCACGGACAACACCGGCGGCTGGGTCCTCGCCACCCTCGACTACGCCTTCGGCGGCCGCACCGAGCAGCTGGCCGGCGACCAGGCGACGGCGTCGCTGAACACCCCGCAGATGACCCGGGCGCTGCAGACCATCCACACCATGCGCTGGGACGACAACAGCATGGGCGCCAACTTCCTCTACGACTGGAACGGCATCAACCAGGACTTCGCCGCCGGCCGGATCGGGATGTACGTCTCCGGCGGCGGCAACTACGGCTCGCTGAAGGCGCAGAACGCGATCAAGGCGGACGACTACGGCGTCACGGCCCTCCCCCTCGACGGCCCGGACGCCGGGGTGCTCGGCGGCGGCACCCTCGCCGCCGTCAACGCCAAGGCCAAGGACGCCACGAAGGCCGCGGCCGTGAAGTGGATCGACTTCTACTACCTGCGGAAGCAGGCCGACCAGGCCGCCGCGGTCGCCGACGCGAAGACCACCGCCGACTCCGGTGAGGCCGTCGGCTCGCCCGAGCTGCCGGTGTTCGACAAGGCGACCTACGACCAGCGGATGGGCTGGATCGCGCAGTACGTCAACGTGCCGGTGAAGCAGATGACGCCGTACACGGACAGGATGTTCGCCCAGCCCCTGGTTCCGGAGCCGACGCGGTCCACCCAGCAGGTCTACGGCCTGCTCGACCCGGTCGCGCAGAAGGTCCTGACCGACCGCGGCGCCGACATCCCGGCCCTGCTCGCCGACGCGCAGACGCAGGCCCAGGCGTTGCTGGACCGGCCGTGACGCTCACGGCGGCCCGGCCGGCGACGGTGCCCCCGCGCCCGGCCCGGGCCCGCCGCCGGCGCACCCCGCTGACCTGGGTGCGCGGCGGCGGCCTCGGCACGGTGCTGTTCCTGCTGCCGATGCTGGCGGTGTTCGGGCTGTTCTCGTGGCGGCCGATCGGCCAGGCCGTCGTGATGAGCTTCCAGCAGACGAACCTCGTCTCGGACCCGGTGTTCGTCGGGCTGGACAACTACGTCGCCGTGCTCAGCGACCCGCAGCTGTGGAACGCCGTCGGCAACACACTGTGGTTCGCCGTCCTCGCGCTGCTGCTCGGCTACCCGATCCCGCTGGTCGCCGCGGTGCTGATGAGCGAGGTCCGCCGGGCGAAGGGGCTCTACAGCGCGCTGGCCTACCTGCCGGTGGTGATCCCGCCGGTGGTGGCCGTGCTGCTGTGGAAGTTCTTCTACGACGCCAGTCCGAGCGGGGTGTTCAACTCCGTGCTGGGTGCCGTCGGGCTGGGTCCGTCGCCGTGGCTGCAATCGGCGTCAACGGCGATGTTCTCGCTGGTCGCGGAGGCGACATGGGCCGCGGCCGGCGCCACGATCATCATCTACCTGGCCGCCCTGACCAGCGTCCCGCCCGAGCAGTACGAGGCGGCCGAGATCGACGGCGCGTCGGTCCGGGGCAAGGTCTGGCACGTCACGCTGCCACACCTGCGCGGGGTCCTGCTGATCACGTTCATCCTGCAGATCGTCGGCACCGCGCAGGTCTTCCTCGAGCCGTTCCTGTTCACCGGCGGCGGCCCGGCGCGGTCGACGACCACGATCCTGCTGCTCGTCTACAACTACGCCTTCGCCGACAGCCTCGGCGGCGACTACGGCGCCGCGACCGCGTTGAGCGTGCTGCTCGCCGCGGTGCTGGGCCTGTTCTCCGCGGTGTACTTCCGCCTGACCCGGTCCTGGAGCAAGTCATGACGCGCGCCCTGCTCTCGCCGTCGGACTGGCGACGTCCCGGCGTCCGCCGCACGACGCGGGCCTTGCACGCGCTCCTGCTCGCGGCCCTGTTCCTCGCCGGGCTGGGCCCGATGCTGTGGCTGGCGAAGGCCGCGGTCACGCCGACCCAGGACACGCTGCGCGACCCCCTATCCCTGTGGCCGCACGGGATCGACTTCGCCAACCTCTCCACGGCGTGGACCCGCGTCCAGATCGACAAGTACTTCCTCAACACGGTCTGGGTCGCCGCCGGGTCGTGGCTGGTGCAGCTGATCGTCGCGACCACGGCCGGGTTCGCCCTGTCGGTCCTGCGGCCGCGCTACCGGAAGGCGCTCACCGGCGTCGTGCTGGCCACGCTGTTCGTACCGGCGATCGTGCTGCTCGTGCCGCTCTACCTGTCCATGGTGGACTTCTCGCTGATCAACTCGTTCTGGGCGGTCTGGCTGCCGTCGGGCGCCAGCGCGTTCAACATCCTGCTGGTGCAACGGTTCTTCGACAACCTCCCGCGTGAGGTGTTCGAGGCGGCGCGAGTCGACGGCGCCGGACCGCTACGGCTGTTCTGGTCGGTCGTGCTGCCGATGTCCCGGCCGATCCTCGGCGTCGTTTCGGTGTTCGCGATCGTGGCGGCCTGGAAGGACTTCCTGTGGCCGATGCTGGTGCTGCCCGACCCGGCGGTCCAGCCCCTTTCGGTCCGGCTGCCGGCGTTGCAGAAGTTCGTCGAACTGGACGTCTTCCTCGCCGCGCTCGCCATTTCGACGGTCATCCCCGTCGTGTTGTTCCTCGTGTTCCAGCGGATGTTCCTGCGCGGCAACGCCTTGAGCGGAGCCGTCAAGGGCTGATCCCTTCACTGGTTGGGAGAAAACAGATGCGCACATCCCCTGTCCTGGCCGTCGCGGTGCTCACCTTCACCGCGTTGGTGTCCACGGTCCCGGCGCACGCCGCGACCACCCGCCTGGAAGCCGAATCCGCCGTCCTTTCGGGCGGCGCTGTGGTCGAAGGCGATCATCCCGGCTACAGCGGTTCCGGATTCGTCGGCGGCTTCACCGACACCCACCGCGGCACGGCCCGGACGACGTTCGCCGTCTCCGCGGCCTCGGCCGGTTCGTACACCCTCGCGCTCGGCTATGCGAACGGCACCGGCTCTTCCCGGACCCTCACGCTGACCGTCGATTCCGGTGCGGCTCAACAGGTTTCCCTGCCCGCCACGGCTTCCTGGGACAGCTGGGGTTCGGCGAGCGTGGCCGTCTCCCTCGGCGCGGGCGCGCACAGCGTGTCGTACACCTTCGGCTCGGGCGACAGCGGGAACGTCAACCTCGACCGCCTCGACGTCACGCCGTCCGCGACCGGGCAGGCGGGTCCCCTGTTCGAGGCCGAGAACGCGACGTTGTCCGGTGGTGCGGTCGTCGCGACCGACCACCCGGGCTACAGCGGGAGCGGGTTCGTCGGCGGCTACACCGACGCGAACAAGGGTGCCGCGCGGACGTCGTTCGCCGTCAAGGTGACGACCGCCGGGCCGCAGTCGCTCGCCCTCCGGTACGCGAACGGCACCGGAGCCGCCATGACGCTTTCGCTCTATGTCGACAGTGTCCGCCAGCGTCAGGTGTCGCTACCGCCGTCGGCGAACTGGGACACCTGGGCGTCGGCGACCGAGTCCTTGACACTGACCGCGGGCGACCACACGGTGGCTTATGCCTTCGACAGCACCGACTCCGGCAACGTGAACCTGGACAGCCTCACGGTGACGCCCTCGGTTCCGGCTGGTCCGGGCGAGGCGGAAGCCGCGTTCCTCTCCGGCGGCGCGACCGTCGGTGCCACGACCGCGGGCTACACCGGACCCGGCTATGTGACGGGCTTCGCGACGCCGGGCGCGCGTCTGGTGCGCACCTTCGCGATGGCTTCCGCAGGTACGGCGACCGCGACGATCCGGTTCGGCAACGCGGGCACCCTCGCGGTGTCGACGAACGGCCGTGACACCGGATCCGCTTCGCTGCCTTCGGGCGCGGGCTGGCGGACGGCCACGGTTTCGGTGCCGGTACGCGCGGGCGTCAACACGCTGCAGCTGGCCGGGACCGGCACCGACGTGCTGGTCGACAGCGTGGTCGTCGCGAACGAGACGGCGCTGGCCGCGCGTGGCGCGACGACGCCCTACACCGAGTACGAAGCCGAAGCCGGGACGACCACCGGGACCGTGCTCGCGGCGAGCCGGACGTTCCACACGGTCCAAGCCGAGTCGAGCGGGCGCCGCGCGGTGCGGCTGAGCGCGACCGGACAGTCCGTGAGCGTCACGCTGACGAGGCCCGCGAACGCCGTCACCGTGCGGTTCTCGATCCCGGACACCGCGGACGGCGCCGGGCAGACCGCGCCGCTGGCGTTGTACGCGAACGGGACGAAGGTCCGCGACCTGTCGCTGACGTCGAACTACAGCTGGGTCTACGGCGCGTACCCGTACACGAACGTGCCGTCGCAGGGCAGCCCGCACCGGTTCTACGACGAGACCCGGGCGCTGATCGGCGACTGGCCCGCGGGCACGGTCTTGAAGCTGCAGAAGGACGCGTCGAGCACGGCCGCGTACTACGACGTCGACCTGCTGGACGCCGAGCAGGCTCCGGCCGCGGCGACGGCTCCGCCGGGTGCGCTGTCCATCACGTCGTACGGCGCGGTGCCGGACAACGGATCGGACGCGACGTCGGCGATCAACCAGGCGATCGCGGCGGGCGCGGCCCAGAACAAGCCGGTGTGGATCCCGGCGGGGACGTTCCGGATCAGCTCGAAGATCAACGTCGCGAACGTGCGCGTTTACGGGGCCGGGCCGTGGTCCTCGGTGATCCAGGGCACCGGGCCGCGCGGTGGCTTCTTCGGCACGGGCAACAACGTCACGCTGGCCGACTTCGCGATCTTCGGCGACGTCCGGGTCCGCGACGACAACGGCTCGGACGGCGCGCTGGACGGCAACTTCGGGGCCGGGTCGCTGATCCAGAACCTGTGGATCGAGCACACCAAGGTCGGGCTGTGGGCCGATTCGGGCACGAACGGGCTGTACGTGGTCGGCACGCGGATCCGCGACACGTTCGCGGACGGCGTCAACATCCACGCGAAGGACGCGGGCACGAGCAACGTCCGGGTGGACCAGTCCATGGTCCGCAACACGGGCGACGACGGGCTGGCGATGTTCTCCGAAGGCACCACGGTGTCCGGCAGCGCGTACACGTTCAACACGGTCCAGTCGCCGGCGCTGGCCAACGGCATCGGCATCTTCGGCGGCGCCGGCAACCGGGCGGAGGACAACGTCGTCGCGGACAGCGTCGCGGCGGGTTCCGGTATCACGGTGGGCACCCGGTTCAACCCGGTGCCGCTGTCCGGCACGACGTCGATCCGGCGCAACACGCTGCTGCGGACGGGCAGTTTCGAGGACAACTGGAACTCGGCGATCGGTGCGCTCTGGATCTACGCGGATTCGGCGCCCATCGCGGCCCCGATCGTCGTCGAGGACCTGACGGTCACCGACAGCACGTACCAGGGTGTGCTGCTGAGCTTCCAGAAGTCGATCACGCAGCTGAGCTTCGACCGCGTGACGATCGCGGGAGCGGGCACGTACGGCATCGAGACGAACGCGACGGGCAGCGCGTCGATCGCGCACACCTCGGTGACGGGAGCCACAGCCGGCGGTCTGCTCGACGACGGTGGCTACACGCTGGTGCGCGGGGCCGGGAACACCGGCTTCTAGCAGCGGAAAAGCCCGGTGACCTCGTCGGTCACCGGGCTTCTTCGTGGGTGGCGGGTGAGGGATTCGAACCCCCGTAGGCGTAAGCCAACTGGTTTACAGCCAGTCCCCTTTGGCCACTCGGGTAACCCGCCCAAGCCGGTCGCACCGGCCGGAAAGAAGCTTACCCAACGGCTCCCGGTGGGGGTCAACCGGGATACCCGGGGCTAGGGTGGGTGGCCCCTGACAAGCGAGTACGAGGTGTGAGGACACGTGGCGGATCCCTCTTTCGACGTCGTGAGCAAGGTCGACCGCCAGGAGGTGGACAACGCGCTGAACCAGGCAAGCAAGGAGCTCGGCACGCGCTTCGACTTCCGCGGCACGGGCACGACGATCAACTGGTCCGGCGAGGAGGCGATCGCGATCGAGTCCGAGACGGAGGAGCGCGCGCTGGCCGCGGTCGAGGTGTTCAAGGAGAAGCTGATCAAGCGCAGCATCTCGTTGAAGGCCTTCGAAGCCGACGAGCCGGCCCTCTCGGGCAAGATCTACAAGCTCAGCGGCAAGATCATCCAGGGCATCGCGTCGGACAAGGCGAAGCAGATCGCCAAGTTCATCCGCGACGAAGGCCCGAAGGGCGTCCAGGCCCAGATCCAGGGTGACCAGCTGCGGGTGTCGGGCAAGAAGAAGGACCAGCTGCAGGACGTCATCGCGTTGCTGAAGGGCAAGGACTTCGAGATCGCGCTGCAGTTCACCAACTACCGGTGACAAACCCTCGTTGACCTGCGGGTATCTGGTTTCAGGTGCCCGTGGGTACAACGTCGGTACAACCGAGCGCGGAGTCGACGAGCGTCCGCGTCTGGTCCACGGCGTCCGGCCAGTAGCCGACGTAGGTGTTGAGCGTCACCGTGGGCGTGGTGTGGCCCATCGCGAGCTGAACGGTCTTGACGTTCGCTCCGCCGAAGATCAGCACGGTGGCGAAGTAGTGCCCGCCGCCTCGTCCGGCGATGAGGTGGTGGTACGTCGTCGCTTGCAGTTCCTCGACGAAGAGCCGGTCGTGGTCTCCGCGAGCTACTACCCGCTGTGGCTTGCAGCAGACATCCGCCTCGAATCTCCCGACGCACTGCCGGAAGGACCGGACGAGCTGATCGAGTCGCTCGGGCACACGTTCTTCCGAGGAGCCGAGGTGTTCAGTGCGCTCATGCCGACCCCGGAGGAGACGGAGCTGCTCAACCTCCACGCGGGGGTGCCGGTCATGCACATGTGGGACGTCGACTACGACAAGGACGGCAGGCCATTGCAGGCCGCTCACGACGTCTACGCGGGCGACAAGCACGAGTTCATCTACGAATGGAACGAAGGCGACATTCAGCCATGACGAGCGAGTGCCAGGCAACTGGGCGGACCGGATCAGCGGCCAAGCCTGTGAGATGTGCCAGTCGAAGCGCTTGGACGAAGACACCTACGGGATCCGGATCTTCGAGACGGCCGATGTCGACGCCGTGCTCCAGCGAGCTGACATCCAGCGCGGGTACACGCTCGTGATCTGGCGCAGGCGTCACGTCGTCGAGCCGTTCGAGCTGAGCGACTCGGAGGCGCAGGCGTACTGGAAGGCGACGTTGACCGTGGCGAAGGCGCTGGCCACGTTCTACCGGCCGCTGAAGATGAACTACGAGACGCTGGGGAACACCGTCCCGCATCTCCACACGCACCTACTGCCGCGCTTCGTTGAGGACCCCGCTCCGGGGAGGCCGTTCCCGCTGCTGCCGCAGAGTGGCGACGAATCCCAGATCGACCCTGCGCAACTCGCCAGCGACGCCGCAGCGCTTCGGGCTCTCCTCAGTTGAGCCGCGGGCCGTGAGGCGGAGGCTTGGTGAGAACTTTCTCTACAGGATCAAGGGGGCCCCTCCGGGGCCGCTCGGCCCCAGCCCTTTGCGCCGGCAAAGCCCTCGCGGGGGCGTGCGGCCTGGCGGCCGGTCCCCCGCGAGTCGTCCGGGGCGAGTAGGCCGAAGGTTCGGGTAAGCCGCCGATCGGAGAAGAAGTGTCCTCGCCGGACGGGCAGGTCTCCGAGATGGCCGGCAGGGCTCGCACGTTGCGTCCGTGGGTGGCCAGACGGCATCTCGTCGACCTCCCGGAGGGCTATCACGCCGCGTCAAGGGGGCGGTTTCGGAGCTCAGTCACCGAGGCGCAGAGGTGCCCCCTTGACCCGGCATGATCGGGCTGCGCCAGGTCGACGAGATGCCAAGAGGCCACCCACTTGTAAGTGAGCCCGTCGCGCTAAGCGTTCGCATCGCCAGCTTCACGGAGGACGTGATCCCAGTCAGTGGCGCTGAGCCACGACTTCTCCATCAGGTGGGCAGTCCAGCCAATCAACTTGGCCGCCGTACCGATCCGCCCGATAGGAATCTCGTATGCATTCGCGTCCGGTTCCGGGTCGCATGCGAGATGGTGAGCCTGCCACGCCGCCGTGTCCGGCATCTTGGCCAACTCATCAAGCGACCATCTCGTCTTGTCTTTCTTGGCTTCCCATACTTCCTCAACCTGCGCGACGATCCGGAGATTGACCCAAATGTGTCCATCGGCCGTGATCCGCTCACCGCAGACCTGGCAGAAGGCTTCGACCTTCGCACCGTTGAGCTTGAGGATCGGTTTGGTCGTGGTCACTCGGGGGCCTCCTCTGTGTTCGCCTAGGCGGAAGGTCGCCGGACGGTCATCAAGTGTGACAGTAGCGCTCCTCCTGGGTACAAATCCGGTACAGATGGCACCAACCAGCGACGACCGACGACGACCGCCAACGGGCACAAACCCGCAGCTCAGAGCCCCATACCTCGCCATCACCCCAGGCAGGACGCAGTTCACCAACTACCGGTGACGCCGCCGCGGGCACCCGAACCTCGGGTGCCCGCTCAGGACGGCGTGATCGTCCAGCTCGCCTCGTAGCCCTCCACCTTGAGGTACGCCGGCCCGCGGACCTCCCGGTCCACCTCGACGTCGCCGACCTCGTTGACCAGCAGGTCGCTTAGGTCCTCCGACCGGAGCCACAGCGCCACGTTGCCGCGGGTCTTCGCCGTGAACCGGACGCGCGTGGCCCCCTCCGGGACACGCAGGATCGCGTCGCCCTTGCCTGAGGCCGTTGCGCCCGGCGAGGCCGTTGGCACGCTCCGGTAGTCCGCGATCGTCGCCGTCCAAGCCGCGTCCGCCAAGACCGTCACCTTCGTCGTCGGGCGGTCCGGTTCCGTGTTGAGCCACGTCGTGCCCTTGTACGCGCCGATCGCGTTGACCAGGCTGAACTCGCCGCCGTCGGTGCTGATGATCACGTTCGCCGAGCACTTCGGGCAGTCGAACGTGAAGAAGCCGAGCTGGTCCGCCGGCCACGTCACCGCGAACTGGCCTTCGCCCTTGCCCGTGTGCGTCTCGGTCGGAACATCCCGCGGCACCGGCGCAGCGGAAGAAGTAGGTGTAGGCACCTCGGCCGAGGTCGAACCGGAAGCTCCGACGATCGTCCCGAACCCCGTCGCGGGAGCAGGCGCGCACGCGCACGCCGACGCCAAGACCAAAACCAGCAAGCAGGCGAGCCGGAGTTTCATCGTTCCCCCTCGGGACCACCACCGGCCCCCACGTGATCTTTCGGTGCTCTTTGCCGGAGCGTTACGTAACCGGTCACCCGAAAGCGCACAGCAAACCCTCGAACGCGCGAATGCCCCGTGTGACTGTCCACGAAGGACCCGGCCCGCGTGCTGTAATCGCGCGGTCACCGTGTGGAGAGGGTCAAGATGCGCCGCTTGCTCGCCTTCGTGCTGTCACTCACCGTGATCGGGGCGACACTGACCCCCGCGAGCGCCGCCGAGCGCAAGCTGCTCCTGCCCGGCCTCGGCTCCTACGCGCGGCTGGTCCGGCTCGACCACTCGATCTTCGGCCGCGGGCACATCATCGCCGCGCTGACCAGCGAAGACGCCAGTGGCAAGTACACGCCCGTCCTGGAGAGCACTGACGAGGGCGAGACGTTCCAGCAGATCGGTGCCGTCCGCGACCCCGACGGCCGGTACGGCATGTGCTGCGGCACGCTCTACGAGCTGCCGCAGCGGGTCGGCCGCCTGCGCGCGGGCACCCTCCTCTGGGCCGCCTCCTACCGGCAGGACGCCGGGGCGCAGCGGCGCGTCGGGATCAAGGTCTGGGCCAGCAAGGACGGCGGCCACTCGTGGGCCTTCCTGTCCGAGGCCGCCCGCTCGCACAACATCGACGGCATCTGGGAGCCCGAGTTCACCGTCGACGCCGGCGGCACGCTCTGGCTCCACTTCGCCGACGAGACGCAGGCGCCGAAGTACGCGCAGGTCCTCAACCGCGTCGCCTCGACCGACGGCGTGCACTGGGGCACCAAGCAGCTCACCCTGGCCATCCCGCCGGACCGGGTCCGGCCCGGCATGCCGATCATCCGCAGGCTGCCCGACGGCCGCTACTACTTCGCCTACGAGATCTGCAACTTCCGCGACCGCTACTGCGACCCGTACTTCAAGATCTCCCCCGACGGCGCCAACTGGGGCAGCCCCACCGACCCCGGCACGCGCGTCGACACCGCGAACGGCAACTACTTCCAGCACGCGCAGACGATCACGCTCTTCCCCGGCGGCCCGAACGGCGTCCGGATCGTCATGGTCGGGCAGATCTACACCGACGCGAAGGGCCGGCCGCTGCCGCAGAACGGCCAGGTGCTGCTGGCGAACGACGACTTCGGCAGCGGTACCTGGTACGAGCTGCCCGCGCCGGTGCACATCACCGGCATCTACAACAACTTCTGCCCGAACTACTCCTCGACGCTGCTGCCGGTCGACGACGGCCGGAACGTGCTCGAGATCGCCACCGAGGACAACTCCGGCTGCAAGGCCTACTTCGGCAAGGGACCGGCTTTCTGATCCCGCCCGGCCCGTAGGGTGGGGCGGACTCAGCAGCCCGGTTCCGAGGAGGCAGTTCATGAAGGGCATCGTGCTGGCCGGAGGCAGCGGGACACGCCTGCACCCGATCACCCAGGCGGTGTCGAAGCAGCTGCTGCCGGTCTACGACAAACCGATGGTCTACTACCCGATCTCGGTGCTGATGCTGGCCGGGATCCGGGAGATCCTCGTCATCTCCACCCCCGCTGACCTGCCGATGTTCCGCAAGCTGCTCGGCAACGGCGACCAGTTCGGCGTCTCGTTCTCCTACGCCGAGCAGCCCAGCCCGAACGGTCTGGCCGAGGCCTTCGTCATCGGCGCGGACTTCATCGGCGGCGACGACGTGGCGCTCGTGCTCGGCGACAACATCTTCTACGGCCAGGGCTTCTCCGGCCGCCTGCAGACGGCCGTGAGCGAGCTCGACGGCTGCGTCTTGTTCGGCTACCCGGTGAAGGACCCCGAGCGCTACGGCGTCGGCGAGGTCGATGCGGGCGGCAAGCTGGTCTCCATCGAGGAGAAGCCGGCGAAGCCGCGCTCGAACAAGGCGATCACCGGGCTGTACTTCTACGACAACCAGGTCGTCGACATCGCCCGCGCGCTGACGCCGTCGGCGCGCGGCGAGCTCGAGATCACCGACGTCAACCTCACGTACGTGCGCCAGGACCGGGCGTCGCTGGTCGACCTCGGCCGCGGCTTCGCGTGGCTCGACACCGGCACGCACGACTCGCTGCTCGAAGCCGGCCAGTTCGTGCAGGTGCTGGAGCACCGCACCGGCGTGCGCATCGCGTGCCTCGAGGAGATCGCGCTGCGGATGGGCTTCATCGACGCTGACGAGTGCTACGCGCTGGGCGAGAAGCTGGCGAAGTCGGGCTACGGCGACTACGTGAAGGCAGTCGCCGCAGCCGCGGGAGCTTCGGCCTAGAACAGCTGCTCGCGCAGCGTCGGCCCGGTGTACTCGGTCCGGAACACACCACGTTCCTGCAGGTGGGGGACGACCTTCTCGACGAACTCGTCGAGCCCGCCCGGCGTCAGGTGCGGCACGAGAACGAACCCGTCGGCCGCGTCGGACTGGACGTAGGTGTCGATCGTCTCGGCCACCGTCGACGGCGTTCCGACGAACTGCTGGCGCGCGGTGGCTTCGATCACCAGCTCGCGGATGGACAGCTTCTTCTCCTCGGCGAGCGCCCGCCATTTGCGCGCGAGGGCCAGAGAGTCCTTCTCGTGCCGGACGCGACCCCAGGTCAGCGGCTCGGCGTCCGGGTCCGGATCGACCTCCGGCAGCGGCCCGTCGACGTCGTAGCCCGACAGGTCGCGGCTCCACACCTGCTCGAGGAACTGGATCGCGGTGGCCGGCCGGACCTGCTGGAGCCGGATCTCGCGGGCGTGCTCCTCGGCTTCGGCGTCGGTGTCGCCGAGGACGAACGTCGCGGCCGGCATGATCAGCAGCTCGCCGTACTCGCGGCCGTAGGCGGCCAGCCGGCGCTTGACGTCGTGGAAGAACGCCTGGCCGTCCTCGAGGGTGCCGTGCCGGCTGAAGATGACGTCGGCGGCCTTCGCGGCGAACTCGCGGCCTTCGTCGGAGTCGCCGGCCTGGATGACGATCGGCTGCCCCTGCGGGGTCCGCGGCAGCGTGAACTGCCCGTGGATGTCGAACTGCGGTCCACTGTGGACAAACTTGCCGGGGTCGCGGGCGAAGACGCCGTTCTCCTTGTCCCCCACCAGGGTGCCGGGCTGCCAGCTGTCCCACAGCTCACGCACGGTGGTCAGGAACTCTTCGGCGCGCGCATAGCGGTCCTCGCGCTTGAGGAAGCCACCGCGGCGGAAGTTCTGGCCGGTCCACGCGTCCGGGGACGTCACGACGTTCCACGCCGCGCGCCCGCCGGAGAGGTGGTCGATGCTCGCGACCTGGCGGGCGACCTCGTAGGGCTCGTTGAACGTCGAGGAGAGCGTCCCGGCCAGGCCGAGGTGCGTGGTGACGGCGGACAGCGCGGCCAGCACGGTGGTCGTGTTGGGCCGCCCGACGACGTCGGAGTCGAGGATCTTGCCGGCGTGCTCGCGCAGCCGCAGGCCCTCGGCCAGGAAGAGGAAGTCGAACTTGCCGCGTTCGGCGGTGCGGGCGAAGTGCTCGAAGGAGGCGAAGTCGATCTGACTGCCCGACGCGGGGTCGCTCCACACCGTCGTGTTGTTGACGCCGGGGAAGTGCGCGGCGAGCTTGATCTGCTTGGTCATCTCAGGCTCCCGGGGTGACGGCGTAGGCGTTGACGGCCCGGCCGAGGCCGAGGTGCTCGCGCAGGGTCGTGCCGCGGTAGCGGTCCCGGAACGCGCCGGCCGCGCGCAGCGCCGGGAGCACCTCGCCGGCGAGCAGGTCGAGGTCGTCGGGCAGGACGGCGGGTCGCAGGTGGAACCCGGCGACGCCGGTCTCGGCGGCCCAGCGGGGCAGCTCGGCGGCCAGCTGCGCGGGAGTGCCGGCGAACGACAGCCCGGCGGGTTCGAACGGGACCAAGGCGTCCAGCTCGTGCTGCCGGTCACGGGCGCCCTGCTCGGTCTCGGCGAGCACGATCGACACCGTCGCGAGGACCTTCGCGCCGGGGAACCGGGCGGCTTCGGCGCGCACGGCGTCGAGGTGGTCCGCGCGGGTGATGACCAGGTCGGCGCCGACGGCGTGGGGCGAGTCGCCGTAGATCGCGGTCACGGGGTGGCCCTGCGGAGGCCGCGGGGTGATCGACGGGCCCTTCACGCTGAAGAACCGGCCGTCGAAGTCGACGTAGTGCAGCTTCTCCCGGTCGATGAACCGGCCGGACGCGGCGTCGCGGATGATCGCGCCGTCCTCCCAGCTGTCCCACAGCCGGGTGATGACGTCGAGGACCTCGGCGGTCTCGGCCTCCCCGTCCTGCGGTGAAGGAGCCGGGCGACGGCCGAAGTGCGCGGCCTCGGCCTCGGTCGACGACGGCACGGCGAGCACGCCGGCGCGGCCGCGGCTCGCGTGGTCCAGGGTCGCCACCGACGTCGAGATGTGGAACGGCTCGGTGTGGGTGGTGGTGACCGTCGGGACCAGGCCGATCCGGCTGGTCGCCGGCGCGAGGGCCGACAGCGTGAGCAGCGCGTCGAGCCGTCCGCGCACGACCTCTTCGCCGCCGGACTGCAGCGCCAGCGAGTCGTCGAGGGTGACGAAGTCGAGCGAAGCGGCTTCGGCCAGCTTCGCGTACCTCAGGTAGTGGCCGGAGGTGAACAGCGCGGCGGGCTCGGCCGCGGATATCCGCCAGGCGGCCGGGTGGTACCCGGCCCCGTCGATGGCGACGCCCAGGTGCAGCTCTGCGGAGACCATGCCGGGAAAACTCCGCCGGCGAGAAGTCGATTCCCGCTCCCACCAGTTGGGAAGGCCGAGCGGGGGTCAGAACTGGCGGCGGGCCATCTCCTCGAGCCGCGCGATGCGGTCGGCGATCGGCGGGTGCGTCGAGAACAGCTTGCTCAGGCCCTCGCCGGGGCGGAACGGGTTCGCGATCATCAGGTGCGACTGCGACACCAGCTGCGGCTCGGCGACCAGCGGCCGCGCCCGCGTGCCGGCCTCCAGCTTCCGCAACGCCGAGGCCAGGCCCAGCGGGTCGCCGGTCAGCTCCGCGCCGGACGCGTCGGCCTGGAACTCCCGCGAGCGGCTCACGCCCATCCGGATGACGGCGGCCGCGATCGGCCCGACGAAGATCAGCATCAGGCTGACCAGCGGGCTGCCGTCGCGGTTGTTGCCGCCGAAGAACAGGGCGATGTTCGCGAGCACGCTGATCACGCTGGCCAGCGCGCCGGCGACGCACGAAATCAGGATGTCGCGGTTGTAGACGTGGGACAGCTCGTGCCCGAGCACGGCCCGCAGCTCGCGCTCGTCGAGCAGGTCGAGGATGCCGGTGGTGCAGCAGACGGCCGCGTGGCGCGGGCTGCGGCCGGTCGCGAACGCGTTGGGCGCGACGGTCGGGCTGAGGTAGAGCTGCGGCATCGGCTGGCGGGCGACGTGCGCGAGCTC
Source organism: Amycolatopsis sp. NPDC051061 (assembly GCF_040682935.1). Classification (NCBI taxonomy): domain Bacteria; kingdom Bacillati; phylum Actinomycetota; class Actinomycetes; order Pseudonocardiales; family Pseudonocardiaceae; genus Amycolatopsis; species Amycolatopsis sp. NPDC051061. The sequence continues at coordinate 161,713 of NZ_JBFBBZ010000009.1, read as the reverse complement.
GCGCACGATCCGGTACATCGCGGGCTGCTCGACCTCGGACACCGGCCGCGCCCGCATCGCGCGCAGCGCCAGCTTGTCCGAGCTGAAGTACGCGAAAGCGTTCATCCCGAGGGCGAGGACCAGGCCGATGACCAGGGCACCCCGGCCGAACAGGCCGCTGATCGCGATGATGATCGCGGACAGCAGGCCGAGCAGCATCGCCGTCTTCAGTCCGTTCTGGTGCCCGTGCATTCGCGCTCGCCTCCGTCCGCTCGTTCCCGGTTGTTACCCACAGGAAACAACGCGATCGGGGGACGCGAAGTTCCTTCACGTGGCGCTCGCGCGGGCTAGGCTCGACGGCGAGTTGATCACGAGCGGAGGCGCCGGTGCGAGGTCGCCCGATAGGCCGGAGGGCTCTGTTCGCCCTGGTCACGGCGGGCGCCGGGGCCGTGGCCCTGCCGGGGGCCGCGCGGGCGCAGGACGTCCGGTCGATCGAGCTCGGCGGAGCGCCCACCGCGGTCGCCGTGAATCCCGTCACCGGGCTCGCGTACGTCACGGATCCCGAGGCCGGGACGCTCTCGGTCATCGACCCGCGCGGCGCCGCGGTCGAGGCGGTGCTCCGCGTCGGGGGCGCCCCCGGCGACGTCGCGGTCGACGCGAAGGCCGGCCGGATCTACGTCGCGAACCCGCCGTCCGGCACGGTCGTGGTGCTGGACGGCCGCACCCACGACCTGGTGAGCGTGATCGGCGCGGGCGCCGGCGCGTCCGCGCTGGCCGTGGACGAGCGAGCCAACCGCGTCTACGCCGTCAGCGGCGGCACCGGCATGCTCGCCGTGCTCGACGGCGTCAGCTGCACGCTCGCCGCGCTCGTGCCGGGCCCGAAGCCGAGCCTCGGCGGGATCGCGGTCGACACCGGCCGCAAGCTGGCCTACTGCGCCAGCACCGGCACGGACTCGCTCGAGGTGTTCTCGATCGACAGCGGGAAGTTCGTCGCCAGCGTGAAGGTCGGGGCGCGGCCGACCGCCGTCGCGGTGCACGTCGAGAGCGGTTCGGTGTACGTGGCCAACTCCGGCATCCACCACATGTCCATTGTGGACGCGGCGACGCGCACCGAGCGCAAGACCGTGTTGCTGCGCAGTGAATCGTCCGCGCTGGCCGTGCACCAGGGCACGAACACCGTGTACACCAACGGCGGGCAGAACGGGCTGAGCCGGATCGACGGCGGGAGCGGGACGCTGACCGGCGAGCTGTCGCTGGGCGTCAACCCCGGCGGCGTCGCGGTCGACCAGCGCACGCGCACGGTGTTCGTCACGGATCCCTTGCACGGCAGGGTTTCCGTCGTCCGGGATTTCTGAGCACGCAGCTGGGGTAACTCCAGGTATACGGTCGGAGACTATGAAACTCGGACTGCAGATCCCCGACTTCACCTGGCCGAACGGGGCGTCCGCGCTGGGCGCCGACCTGGCCGCCGTCGTCCGCACCGCCGACCACGCGGGCTTCGACTCCATCGCCGTGATGGACCACTTCTTCCAGATCGGCGGGGTCGGCCCCGTCGAGAACGACATGCTCGAGGCGTACACGACCCTCGGCTTCATCGCCGCGCACACCGAGCGCGCCAAGCTGCTGACCGTCGTCACCGGCGTCCTCTACCGGCACCCGGGCCTGCTGGCCAAGGCGATCACGACGCTGGACGTGCTCTCCGGCGGCCGCGCGATCCTCGGCATCGGCGCGGGCTGGAACGAGGACGAGTCCCGCGGGCTCGGCTTCCCCTTCCCGCCGGTCGCGGAGCGCTTCGAGCTGCTGGAGGAGAACCTCCAGTACGTGCTGGGGATGTGGGCCGACGGCGATGAGCCGTTCAAGAGCAAGCACTTCGACGCGGCACGGCTGCTGAACGTGCCGCAGGCGCTCTCGGACCCGCGCCCGCCGATCATGATCGGCGGCGGTGGCGAGAAGAAGACGCTGCGGCTGGTCGCCAAGTACGCCGACCAGTGCAACCTCTTCAACAGCCTCGAGCTGGAGCACAAGCTCGACGTCCTCAAGCGGCACTGCGAGAACGAGGGCCGCGACTACGACACGATCACCAAGACCGTCTACCACATCCTCGACATCGGCGAGAACGGTGAGAAGACCGGCGAGCTGCTGAAGGAGCTGGAGCGGCTGCACGGGCTCGGCATCGACGTCGCCCTCGGCATGGTCCCGCACGTCCACAACCCGGCGGTGCTGGAGAAGTTCGGCACCGACGTCATCCCGGCCGCCGGCAAGATCGGCTGAGCAACTCCCGATCGGCACCTTGCCCGAGCCCTCTCCGCCATTCGGCGGGGAGGGTTCAGCCGTCTTTGGCGACCGCTCGGGTCAGCGCCGCGACGCCGATGCCGGCGACGGCCAGCACGACCCCCGCGATCAGCCAGCCGGCCAGCGCGAGCACCACGCCGGTCGCCGCGAACAGGGCGAACTCCACCAGGAAGCGGGCCGGTTCCGGGAGCCGGCGGCGGCCCCGCGGCGCGATGAACAGGCCCCAGATCGCGGCGGCCACCAGCGGCAGCAGGACCGCGTCGACGATCGCCAGCGTCACCCCGCTGCCGAGCTGGGTGCCGGCCAGCGCCAGCCCGCCCAGCAGGGCCAGCTCGGTCAGGAAGCGGATCGTCAGCACCACGCCCGCGACCCCGCTCAAGCGGGGACCCGTTTCCGAAGTCATCGGGCCAGCCTAGAACCTCGGTCCACTGTGGACGTTACGGGTCCGAGCGGGCACCGTCCGTGATCTCTGCCACATTCCCGCGATCCAGGTTGCGGTTCCGAATCGGTCCACGGCGCCGCCACGGCTCGCTGTAACGACGGTCCACCCCTGCTCGACGTGTTAAGCGCACATCGCGACCGCGAGCCAAGGAGCCTGGGTAGATGACCACATGTCGACTCTGCGGTTCGACAAACACGGCCAGCGTCGTGGACCTCGGGGCCACTCCCCCCTGTGAGCGATTCTTGACCGCCGAACAGCTCGACGAGCCGGAAGCCACGTTTCCGCTCCACCTCCTGGTGTGCACCGACTGCTGGCTCGCCCAGATCCCCCCGCTGATCGATCCTGACGACACCTTCACCGAGTACGCCTACTTCTCGTCGTTCTCGACGTCGTGGGTCGAGCACGCGAAGCGGTTCGTCGACGGGTCCGTCGAGCGGCTGGGACTCGGCGAGAAGTCGTTCGTCGTCGAGGTCGCCAGCAACGACGGCTACCTGCTCAAGCACGTCGTCGGGCACGGCATCCGGTGTCTGGGCGTCGAACCTTCGGTGAACGTCGGGCAGGCGGCGCGCGACGCCGGCGTGCCCACCCTGACCGCGTTCCTCTCCGAGGAAACCGGCCTGCAGGTGCGCGAGGAGCACGGCCCGGCCGACCTCGTCGCCGCCAACAACGTCTACGCGCACATCCCCGACGTCCTCGGCTTCACCAAGGGCCTGCGGGCACTGGTCGCCGACGACGGCTGGGTCTCCATCGAGGTCCAGCACCTGCTCACGCTGATCGAGAAGAACCAGTACGACACGATCTACCACGAGCACTTCCAGTACTACACGGTCGAATCCGCGCGCCGGGCCCTCGCGACCGGCGGCCTGACGGTCGTCGACGTCGAACTGGTGCCGACGCACGGCGGGTCGATCCGGCTCTGGGCGCGTCCCGACGAGGTGGCGGGCGAGCCCAGTGAGCGGATGACCGACGTGCTGGAGCAGGAGAAGGCCGCCGGGCTGCACGAGCTGTCCGGCTACACCGAGTTCGCCGAGCGCGTCACCCGCGTGCGGCTGGACCTGCTGAAGTTCCTCATCGAGGCGCGCAACGACGGGAAGACCGTCGTCGGCTACGGCGCCCCGGGCAAGGGAAACACCCTGCTGAACCACTGCGGCATCCGGACGGACCTGCTGCAGTACACGGTCGATCGCAACCCGTACAAGCACGGCCGGTTCACCCCGGGCACCCGGATCCCGGTGCTGCCCCCGGAGCGGATCGAAGCCGACCGGCCCGACTACGTGCTCGTCCTCCCGTGGAACCTCCGGGAGGAACTGACCGAACAGCTGTCGTTCGTGGGTGCCTGGGGCGGAAAGCTCGTGTTCCCCATTCCCCGCCTGGAAATCGTCGAGGTGTCTTGAAGTGAAGGTCGTTCTCTTCTGCGGTGGCTACGGGATGCGGATGCGCAACGGCGCGGCCGACGACGTCCCGAAGCCGATGGCGATGGTCGGACCGAGACCGCTCATCTGGCACGTCATGCGCTACTACGCGCATTTCGGCCACACGGAGTTCATCCTGTGCCTGGGCTACGGCGCGGCGCACATCAAGAACTTCTTCCTGAACTACCAGGAAACCATTTCCAACGACTTCATCCTGCGCAACGGGCAGCCGGAGCTGCTGTCGACCGACATCGCCGACTGGACGATCACCTTCGTGCAGACCGGCATCGAGTCGCCGATCGGTGAGCGCCTGCGCCGCGTCCGCGACTACCTCGACGGCGACGAGATGTTCCTCGCGAACTACGCCGACGTCCTTTCCGACGTGCCGCTGCCGGACATGATCGACCGGTTCTCGAAGTCCGACACGGGTGCGTCGATGATGGTCGTGCCGCCGCAGTCGTCGTTCCACTGCGTGGAGATGGACGAAGGCGGGATGGTCGGCTCGATCACCGCGGTCAGCGAGATGCCGCTGTGGGAGAACGGCGGGTACTTCGTGCTGCGCCAGGAGGTCTTCGACCACATCCCGGAAAACGGCGACCTGGTTGCCGACGGCTGTGGCGAGCTGGCCAAGCGCGGCCGGCTGCTGGCCTACCCGTACCGCGGGTTCTGGAAGCCGACCGACACGGTCAAGGAGCGGGCGGCGCTCGACGACGCGTACACCCACGGGCAGCGGCCCTGGGCGCTCTGGGAGCGCCCCGCGGCGAGCATCGCGTGATCGGGCTCCGGCCGGGGCGGCTCGGCGGCGTCGTCGCGCTCGGCGCGCACTGCGACGACATCGCGATCGGCGGCGGCGGCACGCTGCTGACGCTGTGCGCGTCGCGGCCGGGCCTGAAGGTCGACGCACTGGTCCTCTCCGGCGGCGGCACGCCCCGCGAGGACGAGGAGCGCGCGGCGCTCGCGGCGTTCTGCCCGGGCGCCGAGCTCGACGTCACGGTGCTGAAGCTGCCGGACGGGCGCTTCCCGGCGCACTGGGAAGAGGCCAAGAACGCGCTGGAGGAGCTGCGGCGGCGGACCGACCCGGACGTCATCCTGGCGCCGCGCACCGACGACGCCCACCAGGACCACCGCGGGCTCGCGAAGCTGGTGCCGACGACGTTCCGCGACCACCTGGCGCTGGGCTACGAGATCGTCAAGTGGGACGGCGACCTCGGGGCGCCTTCGGTCTACCAGCCGCTCGACGACGACGTCGCGGAATCGAAGGTCCGGCTCTTGCAGGAGCACTACGCGTCGCAGCGACACCGCGGCTGGTACGACCGCGAAGCGTTCCTCGGGCTGGCGCGGATCCGCGGGATCGAAGCGGCCGCGAAGTACGCCGAAGCGTTTTTCGTCAAGAAACTCACTCTCGACCTGAAGGGCTGATCCGATGCGGGTGTTGCTGACGGGGCACAAGGGCTACCTGGGGACGGTGATGGCCCCGGTCCTCGCCGCCGCCGGTCACGAGGTCGTCGGCCTCGACTCGGGGCTGTTCGAGGACTGCCTGCTCGGGCCCACGCCGGCCGACCCGGCTGGGGTGGCCGTCGACCTGCGCGACGTCACCGTTTCGCACGTCGAGGGCTTCGACGCGGTCATCCACCTCGCCGCGCTGTCGAACGACCCGCTCGGCTCGCTCGCGCCGGAGCTGACCTACGACATCAACCACCACGCGTCGGTGAAGCTCGCGAAGCTGGCGAAGGAGGCCGGCGTCGGGCGATACCTCTACGCGTCGACCTGCTCGGTGTACGGCGCGGGCGGTGCCAACCTCGTCAACGAGGACGCGCCGCTGAAGCCGGTGACGCCGTACGCGGAGTCGAAGGTGCGCGTCGAGGCCGACGTCCACGAGCTCGCCGACGACGACTTCACCCCGGTCTACATGCGCAACGCGACCGCGTTCGGCTACTCGCCCCGGCTGCGCGGCGACATCGTGCTGAACAACCTCACGGCGCACGCGCACCTGTCCGGCGAGGTGCTGGTGCTCTCCGACGGCACGCCGTGGCGGCCTCTGGTGCACGCCCAGGACATCGCGCGCGCGTTCGCCGCCGCGCTGACCGCGCCCAAGGAGGCCGTGCACAACAAGGCGTTCAACATCGGCACCGAGGACAACAACGTCACCGTCGCCGAGATCGCCCAGGAGGTCGTCGAGGCCGTGCCGGGCTCGACGCTGAACATCACCGGCGAGGCCGGCGCCGACCCGCGCTCGTACCGGGTGGACTTCTCGCGCTTCCGCGAGGCCATCCCGGGCTTCGCCTGCGAGTGGTCGGTCAAGGACGGCGCCGTCGAGCTGATCGAGGCCTACCGCAAGTTCGGGCTGACCCGGGAGTCGTTCGAGAAGCTGTTCACCCGGCTCGCCTGGCTGAAGAGCGAGGGCGAAGCCGGCCGCGTCGACGACACGATGCGGCGGCGCTAGTGGGGGGCCCGCAGCTGCGGACGGGGGCGGAGCTGCACGCCCTGGTCGAGCGGCTGTACCCGATCTGCCGCAGCATCACCGGCGACGGTGTGCGGCAGACCTTGGACATCATCGGCGAGCACATCGCGCTGGAGCGGCACGAGGTCCCGACCGGCACGCAGGTGCTGGACTGGACGATCCCGCAGGAGTGGAACATCCGGGACGCGTACGTCGCTGCTCCCGACGGCTCGCGCATCATCGACTTCCAGGAGTCGAACCTGCACGTCGTCGGGTACAGCGTCCCGGTGCGGCAGCGGATGCCGCTGAGCGAGCTGCGGGAGCACCTGCACACGCTGCCGGACCAGCCGTCGTGGGTGCCCTACCGGACAAGCTACTACGCCCCGGCCTGGGGTTTCTGCCTGGCTCAGGAGAAGCTCGACGCGCTGCCCGACGGCGAGTACGACGTCGTCATCGACTCGACCCTGGCCGACGGCTCGCTGACGTACGGCGAGCACGTCGTGCCGGGCCGCGTCACCGACGAGGTCATCGTGTCGTGCCACGTCTGCCACCCGTCGCTGGCCAACGACAACCTGGCCGGCATCGCGGTGGCGGTTTCGCTGGCGCAGCAGCTGGCGGCGTCGCAGCCGCACTACACGTACCGGTTCCTCTTCATGCCGGGGACGATCGGCTCGATCACCTGGCTGGCCCGCAACGCCTCACGGATCGAGAAGGTTCGTCACGGCCTGGTGCTGGCGTGCGCGGGCGACCCGGGATCGTTGACGTACAAGAAGTCCCGCCGCGACGACGCCGAGATCGACCGCGTCGTGCAGCACGTGCTGCGCTCGCGCGAACACCGCGTGGTCGACTTCTCGCCGTACGGCTACGACGAGCGCCAGTTCTGCTCGCCGGGCTTCAACCTCGGCGTCGGCTCGCTGACGCGGACGCCGTACGCGGGCTACCCCGAGTACCACACCTCGGCGGACAACCCGAGCTTCGTTTCGCCGGCGGCCATGGAGGACACGCTCGGCGCGCTTCGCGACGCTTTCGGCGTCCTGGACCGCAACCGCCGGTACGTCAACCTCAGCCCGTACGGCGAGCCGCAGCTCGGCAAGCGCGGGCTGTACGACTCGCTCGGCGGCCGCAGCGACGCCAAGCAGGCCCAGATGGCCATGCTCTGGGTGCTCAACCTCTCCGACGGCGAGCACTCGCTCCTGGACATCGCCGAGCGGGCCGGGCTTCCCTTCGACATCGTCGACGTCGCCGCCCGGGCCCTGCACGACGCCGGTCTGGTCAAGGAGTGAGCGACGTGGCCAACCATCGCCGGGCCCCTCGCTCGCTGCTCCGGAACGGCGCCGTGCGCGCCATGGCCGGACGGCTGAGCTGGGGCCTCGGCGACCAGGCGGTGTCCAGCCTGACCAACTTCGCCGTCGGGCTGTACGTGGCCCGCTCGCTCGGGACGTTCGCCTTCGGCATCTTCAGCCTCGCCTGGGTCACCTACGGCGTGGTGCTCAACATCTCGCGCGGCCTGGCGACCGATCCGCTGATGGTGCGGTTCAGCGCGGTGCCGGAGGACCGCTGGCGCCTGGGGGTCGCCAGCGCGTCCGGCACCGCGATCGGCGTCGGCTGCGTGACCGGGCTGGTCAGCCTGGTCGCCGGGCTGGCCGCGGGCGGCCCGCTCGGCAACGCCTTCGTCGCGCTCGCCGTCGTGATGCCGGGCCTGCTGCTGCAGGACGCCTGGCGGTTCGCCTTCTTCGCTCGCGGCCAGGGGAAGAAAGCGTTCCTCAACGACGTCGTGTGCGGCGTCGCGCTGATCCCGGCGCTGTTCGTCGCCGCCGAGGTCGGCACGGTCGTCGCCTTCGTGCTCGCGTGGGGCGTCGCGGCCGCCCTCGCCGCGGTCTTCGGCTGGTTCCAGACCGGGATCCTCCCGCACCCGCGGGAGCTCGTCGGCTGGCTTCGCTCGCAGCGCGATCTGAGTGTCCGGTACCTCCTCGAGAACGTCAGCAACAGCGGCGCGTCCCAGCTGCGCGCGTACGGTCTCGGCGCCATCGCCGGCATCACCGCCGTCGGCGCGGTCCGCGGTGCGGAGCAGTTGCTCGGCCCGTTCCTGGCCCTGCTCATGGGGCTGTCCCTGGTCACCGTCGCCGAGGGCGCGCGAGTGCTCCAGCGGGCGCCACACCGGCTGAAGCACTTCTGCGTGATCCTCGGCGGCGGCCAGGCCGCCGCGGCGCTGTGCTGGGGCCTCGGCCTGCTGCTCCTGCTGCCCGACAGCGCCGGCCGCTGGGTGATGGGCTCGGTGTGGGACTCGTCGTCCCCGCTGATTCTCCCGGTCACCCTCGCCGTGGTCGGCGCGAGCTTCGCCACCGGCGCGGCGGCCGGCCTCCGGGCCCTGGGCGCGGCACCGCGGAGCCTGCGGTCGCAGCTGATCGCCTCCCTCTTCTACGTCACGTTCGGCATCACCGGCGCCTTCCTCGGCGACGCGGCCGGGTCCGCCTGGGGCGTCGCGACCGCGACGCTCACCGGATCGGTCGTCTGGTGGTGGCAGCTGCGGCTCGGGCTGCGCGAGTACGTGCCGCCGGTCCCGGCCGACGCCGGGGTCAACGAGACGACCGTGGTCTTCGCCCCGATCAGGGAAACGCACAACGAGATCACCGTGGTCTTCGAGCCGATCAAAGAGCCGATCAAGGAATGAGGACTCCATGACCACCGTCCCGCGGCTGAGCCTCGGCCTCCCGGTGTACAACGGCGAGGAGTACCTCGCCGAGTCGCTGGACGCCCTGCTCGGCCAGACCTACGAAGACTTCGAGCTGATCATCTCGGACAACGCCTCCACCGACGGCACCGACGAGATCTGCCGCCGCTACGCCGAGAAGGACGCCCGGATCCGCTACGTCCGGCAGCCGAAGAACATCGGTGCGACCCCGAACCACAACTACGTGTTCGACGTGTCCCGCACCGAGCTATTCAAGTGGGTTTCCCACGACGACCTCTACGCCCGCGACCTGCTCAAGCGGTGCATCGAGGCCCTCGACGAGCGCCCGGACGTCATTCTCGCCCACTGCGACCAGGCCATCATCGACGGCGACGGCCGCATCGTCCAGCCGCTCGAGTACACGCTGGACACGGCGTCCCCGCACGCCCCGGACCGCTTCCGCAGCATCCTGTTCGAGCCCGGCGGCGACGACTTCTACGGCGTCATCCGCGCCGACGTCCTCCGCCGCGTCAAGCCGCTCGACAGCTACCACCACGCCGACCGGACGTACTCGGCCGAGATGGCCCTGCACGGCCCGTTCCACCAGGTGCCCGAGCTGCTCTACTTCCGCCGCGACCACCCGGGCCGCGCGGAACGGGCCAACCCGACCATCCGGAGCCGGTGCGCGAATCTGGACCCGCGGCGCGCGAACCGGCTCCGGAACCCCACCGTCCGCCTGCTCGGCGAGTACGTCTTCGGGTTCGCGGACCTCATCCGGCGCGCGCCGATCTCGGCCGCCGACAAGCGCGAGTGCTTCGGGCACCTCGGCGCCTGGCTGACCAACCGCGCGAAGTCCGGTCACGGCGAGCGCGTCGAGGACCGCGCACCGACCGCCTCCGACGTCGCCACGGTCAACACGATCGTGGCCGGCCGCGAAGGCAGGCTCGCGTGAAGCGTGCCCCGCGCGTCGGCGTCTTCGGCCTGCTCGGCTCGGGGAACCTCGGCAACGACGGTTCCCTCGAAGCCGTGCTCGGCTACCTCCGCGCCGAACACCCGGACGCCGTCCTGACCGGCCTGGTGGGCGGTCCGGACGTCGTCCGCGAGCGGTACGGCGTCGACACCACGCCCCTGCACTGGAACCAGGCCGAGTACGAAACGGCGTCCGGCCTCCGCTCGATCGTCCTCAAGGGACTCGGCAAGCTGGTCGACATCGGCCGCACGGCCGCCTGGGTCCGCCAGCAGGACGTCGTCATCGTGCCCGGCATGGGCGTCCTCGAAGCGACGCTTCCGTTGCGCCCGTGGGGTTTCCCGTATTCGCTGTTCCTCCTCTCCGCCACCGGGCGGCTCTTCGGCACCAAGGTCGCACTGGTCAGCGTCGGCGCCAACGAGATCAGTGCGCGGGCCACGCGGGCGCTCGTCCGCTGGTCCGGCCGGCTCGCCGCCTACCGCTCCTACCGCGACGACATCTCCCGCGACGCCATGCGCGCCATGGGTGTCGACACCAGCCGCGACGAGGTCTACCCCGACCTCGCGTTCTCCCTCCCCACTCCGGACGCCGCCGGTGCGCCGGGCACCGTCGGCATCGGCGTGATGGCCTACTACGGCGGCAACGACGACCGCGCCGACGGCGACCGCATCTACCGCCACTACGTGGACACGATGAACTGGTTCGTCGCGTGGCTCGTGGACCGGGGCAGGCCCGTCCGGCTGTTCATCGGTGACCAGATCGACCGGCAGGTCGTCGACGAGATCATCGAGAAGACCGCTTCCCCGCTGGTGACGGCCGCTTCGGCGGAGACCCTGGACGAGCTGATGCACGAGATGGCGGCGGTGGACAGCGTGGTGGCCACGCGCTACCACAACGTGCTCTGCGCCCTGAAGGTCGCGAAACCGACCGTCGCGATCGGGTACGCGCCGAAGAACGACGTGCTGATGGCGGAGATGGGCCTCGACGGTTTCACCCAGCGGGCGAAGGACGTCGACCACGACCGGCTCCTCGAGCAGTTCACCGAGCTGGAGAACCGCTCGGCGGAACTGCGCCAGACGCTCCTGGAACGGAACGACATGAACGCGCAACGGCTCAAGGACCAGTTCGCCGCCCTTTCGGCGGCCCTCTTCGGGGGTGGGCGATGAAGGCCATTCCGGTGCCCGAAATCCAGGGCGTGTACCTGTTCGAACCGACTCCGCACGGTGACGAGCGCGGCTTCTTCAGCCGGACGTTCGACCGCGACGTCGTCGCGTCGGTGGGAATCGACCCGGACGGCTTCGCGCAGGACAGCCTTTCCCGTTCCCGCAAGGGAGTCGTGCGCGGGATGCACCTGCGGGGCGGCGCCGGCGAGGCGAAGCTGGTGCGGTGTTCGCACGGCGCGATCTTCGACGTCGTCGTGGACCTCCGACCGGATTCGCCGACATTCCGCACTGTCAAAACATTCGAACTTTCCGGTGAGACACAGGTTTCCGTGTACATCCCCGCGGGGTGCGCGCACGGATTCCAGTCACTCACGGATCCCTCGGACGTCGCGTACCGTATCGATCGCGCCCACGATCCGTCCGAAGACATCACGATTTCGTACAAAGACCCTGAATTGGACATTTTGTGGCCACTGTCGGTCACAATGGTCAGTGACCGGGATGAGCGCGCGCCGTCTCTCGGAGAGGCGTTGAAACCAACGAGGTGACCCCCATGGGAACGAACTTGCCCCGCTCCACGGAGGCGAACGAGCGGCTGCACCGGGTCATCCCGGGCGGTGCGCACACCTACGCCAAGGGCTCGGACCAGTATCCCGAAAGGATGGCTCCGGTCATCTCGCACGGCCTCGGCGGTCACGTCTGGGACGTCGACGGCAACGACTACATCGAGTACGGCTCCGGGCTGCGAGCGGTCAGCCTGGGTCACGCCCACCCGCGGGTCCTCGACGCGGTCCGGGCCGAGCTCGGCAAGGGCAGCAACTTCATCCGCCCCTCGATCATCGAGGCCGAGGCCGCCGAGCGGTTCCTGGAGAACGTGCCGACGGCCGACATGGTGAAGTTCACCAAGAACGGCTCGGACGCCACGACCGCCGCGGTCCGGCTGGCGCGTGCCGCCACCGGCCGCCGGCTCGTCGCGAAGTGCGCCGACCACGCCTTCTTCTCGACCGACGACTGGTTCATCGGCACGACGGCGATGAACGCGGGCATCCCGGACGAGACGACGGAAGCGGTCGTGTCCTTCCCGTACGGCGACCTGAAGGCCGCGGAGGAGCTGCTGCAGCGCCACGACGGCGAGATCGCGTGCATGATCCTGGAGGCCGCGGCGGCGGTCGAGCCGCCACCGGGGTACCTGCAGGGGCTGCGTGAGCTGACCAGCCGCCACGGCGTCGTGCTCGTCTTCGACGAGATGATCACCGGCTTCCGGTGGTCGGCCCACGGCGCCCAGGGCCTCTACAGCGTCACGCCGGACCTCTCGACGTTCGGCAAGGCCCTCGGCAACGGCTTCGCCGTGTCCGCGCTCGCGGGCAAGCGGGAGCTGATGGAGATCGGCGGCCTGCGCACCGACCGCGAGCGGGTGTTCCTGCTCTCCACCACGCACGGCGCGGAGACCCACTCCCTCGCCGCCGCGATGGCGGTGATGGACGTCTACCGCGACGAGGACGTCATCGGCCGGCTGCACGCCCTCGGCGACCGGCTCGCCGCCGGTGTCCGCGAGGTCGCCGCCGGGATCGGGGTCGGCGACCACGTGGTCGTCCGCGGCCGGGCCAGCAACCTGGTCTTCGGCACGCTGGACGAGCACGGCAAGCCGTCGCAGCCGTACCGGACGCTGTTCCTGCGCGAGCTGATCAGCGGTGGCGTGCTCGGACCGTCCTTCGTGGTCAGTGCCGCGCTCACCGAGGCGGACATCGACCAGACCGTCGACGTGGTCACCCAGGCCTGCACGGTCTACCGGAAGGCCCTCGACGCCAACGACCCGGCGCCGTGGATGGGCGGCCGCCCGGTGCAGCCCGTGTTCCGCAAGTTCTCCTGACGCGGCATCGGCGCCGGCCGGCCGGGGAGCCCGCCCGGGTCGCCCTTCGCCGTCGCCTCCCCCCACGGACGGGCCGGATTCACCCCGTAGGTCCGATGAGGACACTTGAGGGTGACTGTTTTCCGGCCCGTTCGTGCGTAACTTCCATCCATGGGCAGATCTCGTGTTGTACTCGTCGCCGCTTGCTCGCTCCTGATCGCCGTGGCTTGCCCGGCGCTCGCGCGGGCCGCCGACGGGCCCGGGCCGGTGTGCGACCACCAGCCCACGCAGTACGAGGAAGTGCCTCCCGGGGCCGTCCCCGTCGATCCGGGCGTCGACGGGGACCTTTCGACGAAGACGGCGGCGAACCCGCCGGGCACGACGTTCTGGCTCCGCCCCGGCACCCACACGCTCGGCACCGACCAGTACGGCCAGGTCGCCCCGAAGGACGGCGACGTGTACCTCGGCGCGCCGGGCGCGGTCGTCGACGGCCGCGGCGTCAACCAGGCGGCCTTCACCCAGCGGGCCCGGGACGTCGAGCTCCACGGGCTCACGATCCGCGGGTTCGCCGCGCTCCAGGACCAGGGCGTGGTGAACCACGACTCCGGCGACGGCTGGCTCATCGCGGACACGACCATCGAGGACAACGCCGGCGCGGCGCTGATGGCCGGGGCGCGCCAGGTCGTCCGGCACAGCTGCCTGCGCGACAACGGCCAGTACGGGCTCAACGCCTACCAGGCCGGTGACGGCATCACCGGGCTCGTGCTGGAGGGCAACGAGATCACCGGCAACAACACCGGCGACTGGGAGGCCAAGGTGCCGGGCTGCGGGTGCAGCGGCGGCGCCAAGTTCTGGGCCGTGAACGGCGCCGACATCCGCGGAAACTGGGTCCACGGCAACCACGGCGCCGGCCTGTGGGCGGACACGAACAACAACGACTTCCTCATCGAGGACAACCTGTTCGAGGCCAACGACGCCGAGGCGCTGTTCTACGAGATCAGCTACAACCTCGTGCTGCGCGGCAACACGTTCCGCGGCAACGCCGTGGTGCAGGGCCGCGCGTTCGCGTCGCGCGGCGACAACTTCCCGGCAGCGACGGTGTACCTGTCGGAGTCGGGCGGCGAGCCCCGCGTGCCGGCGCGGACGTCGGCCGTCGACATCAGCGGGAACGCGTTCGAGGACAACTGGGCCGGGATCACGTTGTGGGAGAACGCCGACCGCTTCTGCACCAGCCCGGCGAACACGTCTTCGGGCTACTGCACCAAGGTGACTTCGAGTTCGTCGTGCGCGGCGGGAACCATCGCGACCCGGCCGGCGTACGACGACTGCCGCTGGAAGACCCAGCGCGTGGAGGTCCACGGGAACACCTTCCGGTTCGATCCGGGACGGGTGGGGTGCACGACCCTCTGTGGGCGGATGGCGCTGCTGTCGAACTACGGGACCTTCCCGGACTGGTCCCCCTACAAGGGAACCGTCGTGCAGGAGGCGATCACCTTCCGGCAGGGCAACCGGTGGCACGACAACTCCTATGCCGGGCCGTGGACCTTCGTCGTGCATGACACCTCCAGGACGGTCGACGCTGCGGGCTGGCGGGCGGGGCCCTACTCGCAGGACGAGTGTTCTTCGTTCGACGGTGGGACCGCCGGCTGCTGATCGGAAGCTTGCCGAGGGGGTCCGACACTTTTCGCCGCGACGGTCGCCCCAAGCGGCATTTTTCGTTGCAGCCGAAGGGAAAAGTCGCGAACGGAGAATTCCGGACAGCGGCACTTCACCCGTTTCAGCGATGGCGTTCGCACGAGTGTTCGGTACCGTCGGAGACATGTCCACCATCCCTGCCCCGCTCGACCGCGACGCGATCGACATCGTCCTGTTCGATGCGATGGGCGTCCTCTACTCCTCCGCCGACGACGTCGGCGAGTTGCTCGTGCCCTACCTACGCAGCCACGGCTGCGTGCTGCGCCGGGACGAAATCGCCCAGCTGCATGAGGAATGCAGCCTCGGCAAGATGTCCTCCGCGGACTTCTGGGCGAACGCCGGCGCATCCGGCGCGTCGGACGAGGAGTACTGCCGGAACCACCGCCTGACCGAAGGCGTGGTCGCGGTCCTCGCCGAACTCGAGACGACCGGCGTGCGGCTCGGTTGTTCGAGCAACGACGTCAGCGAGTGGTCGAAGCTCCTGCGCGAGCGGTTCGGCCTCGGCGAGTACCTGACCGACTGGTTCGTCAGCGGCGACACCCGGGTGCGCAAGCCGGATCCCGAATCGTTCACCGGCGTATGCCGGCGTCTCGACGTGATCCCGAACCGGATCCTGCTCATCGACGACCGCGCGGAAAACGTCGCGGCCGCACGTGCCGCCGGGCTGCAAGCACTGCGGTACGGCACCGCGTCACTGTCCACAATGGATGATCTGCGGAAGGAGCTCAGACCGTGGTGAAGCGCGCGCTCGGCTCTCCCCGAAGACGGCCCACCGGCAGCCGCCGGTTGCAGAGGACAAGGAGAAGATCCTGGGCCGAGCCGGTGAGCGGGGTCCCGGTGCCGTACGACCAGTCGAGATCGTCGGCGCGCAGGCAGACGCCGGTCAGGTGGGTGCCGAAGTACTTCACCAGCTTCGGCTTGACCCCGCCGAGTACCACTTCCAGCCGTTCCCGGGGCACGCGGCGATCCAGCCCGAGAGCGGTCGTGATGTCGAGGCCGTGGATGACGTCGTGGCTCAGAGCCCCCTCCGGCCCGCCACCGGGCGGCTGCCACGGGTGGTCGGCGTTGTCCCGCAGCGAGGCGACGAGGGTGTTCCGCGAAAGCTCGACAGCCTCTTGGCGAGCGACGCGATCGGCCATCCGGTTGAAGCGGCCGCCGGACTTCACCAGCTCGCGCACGAACCGCCCGGTCGAGAAGCGGAAGGGCATGGTCACGTGCGCGACAACCTCGGGAACCCGCCAACCGGCACACAAGGTGGGCAAAGCCCAGTCGGCCGGCGCCAGCCCCTCAAGCACGGCGGCCAGCTCCCGCCGTTCGGCGGCGATCAGGTCTTGGATCATCGGACTCTCCTTCGCGGGTAGGTCACCCCACCGACGAACGGAAATCGCCCGGACCGACACCAAGACCGCAGCCGGCCGGACCGGGTTCACCAGCTGGTCGCACCAACCGGCCGACCAAACCTGCTTCATCGGCAAGCGAGTCCCAACGGCAACGACAACGGCAGCCGTCAGCTCTGCGCCGACCCTGGCGTCACAGCCGTTCGGCTACGCGATCCACCAGCCATGCCGTCGCCGGGACCGCCGCCAACGCGGCACAGAACCCACCCACCGCATCCGTCGGGTAGTGCGCCCCCAGCGCCACCTCGGCCCACCCCATGGCCACCCCGGCCAAAAGAGCCAGCCCCACCACCAAAACCACCGCGGCCACCCGGCCGAGCTCCAGCCGATCGGCCACCACCAGCCCGATCACCAAGGCCAACGCGGTAGCCAAAGCCGTGTGCCCACTCGGATAGGAGAGGAACTCGCCATGGATCGTGCGGCCGACGATCGGCTTCACCGCCGTCGTCACCGCCACCGCGACCACCACGCCGAGCACCGTCACCACCGCCGCCCGGACACGGTGGACCACGAAACACACCACCGCGATCAGCGCGACCAGGATCGTCGACCCCACCGGCTCACCGCCGAAGTCGAAGACCAGGGCCACGTACCGCCACGGCGGCTGGACCCCGTCGATCGACGGGAGCACCGCCGCGTCGATCCCGGTCAACCCCGAGTCGTGGAAGTGCAGGATGCCGAGCGCGACCAGGACCGCCGTAGCCAGGGCAGCCGTCATGGCCAGGGGGGCGCGCAACACGGCCGGCAGGGCCGCGGGCGCCTCACGGACCAGCTGCCTCACCCGCGCGCCTCGATCGCCGCCTCGTACCCGGTGATCAACCGGTCGAGCCCCACCGCCGGGGTGAAGTCCTTCTCGTACCGGACCCGGGCCGCGTCGCCCATCTCGCGGTTGCGGTCGCCGACCACCGCCCGCAGCCGGTCCGCCAGCGAGTCGGTGTCGTTCGGCGCGTGCAGGAGGCCGGTGACGCCGTCGTCGACCAGCTCCGGGAACGCGCCGTGGGACGCCGCCACCGTCGGGACGCCGGCGGCCATCGCCTCGACGACCACCAGGCCGAACGCCTCCAGCCACGTCGAGGGCGCCACCACCGCCACCGCGTCGGCCGTCAGGGCACGGCACTCCGCCTTGTTCTGCAGGCCCACGTACGACACGTCGGCGCGGCGGGCCGCCCAGGTCGCGACCTCGTCCTGCATCGGGCCCGTACCGGCGATGACCAGCGGGATCCCCAGGGCACCGCCGAGGCGGTCCCACGCCCGCATCAGCAGGCCGACCCCCTTCTCCTCGGTGACGCGGCCGAGGAACAGCACGTGCTTGCCGTCGCCGGTGCGGCGGACGCCGGGGTCGGTGACGAAGTTGTGCTTCACCGCCATCCGCTCGCCGGGCATCCCGGCCGACACCAGGAGGTCACGTTGAGCCGCCGAAATGCAGAAGAACCGCGCGATGCCCGTCCACCACCGGCGCCGGTTCGCGGCCGTGCTCGCTGCCATCGGGAGCGTCGCCACGCGTGAACCGCGGTAGCAGCCGTGCTTCACCGCCGGCAGCGGTGCGCCGCCGACGCACTCGGTGCAGATGTGGCCGTCGCGGTGGAGCGTGCCGGGTGGGCAGACCATGCCGTAGTTGTGCAGCGTCGCGACCGCGGGTACCCCCGCGTCCGCGCAGGCCGCGACCACCGATGGCGACAGCAGCGGGAACGTGTTGTGGATGTGCACGACGTCCGGGCGCGACGCGCGCAGCCGGGCGGCGAGCTCCTTCCGGACCGCCGGGTTCCACGGCACCGTCAGCGGCACCGCGGCCTTGCGGGCCACCGGCATGGACGCGATGTCGTCGCTGCGGCGTTCGAACAGCGACACCTGGTGCCCGCCTTCGGCGAGCAGCGTCACCTCGGCGTCGACGACGTTGTTCTCGCCGCTCGGCTGCTCGGACCGGTACCGGTTGTGCACCACGAGCACCTTCACGCGCTTGTCCCCTTCGCCGGGATGAATGCTTGTTCGTCGGACTGCGGCGTCCCGCGGACCAGCAGCGACGCGGCGATGGCCAAGTGCAGCAGGTACGGCGACGCGTCGCCGAGACCGGCTTCGGTGTAGGAGGCCGAAAGGCAGTAGGTGATCAGGAAGATCGCGCACGCGCGAGCCAGCGACGGCGGCCGCAGCACGGCCACCACGACCAACGTGAGGAGGAACCCCGCCACCAGCGCGATCCCGACGAAGCCCTGCTCGTGGTAGATCGCGAGCCAGCTGTTGTCGATCGGCAGGCCGTCGTAGGACTTGTCCGTCAGCCCGACCCCGAAGATGTACTCCGATGTCGTCCGCGGGGCCTCCAGCAGCGCGTCCCACACCTTCGCGCGGCCGGTCAGGCTGGAGAAGTTGTCCGCGCTCTGCCCGCGGAGGAACCACGCCTGCAGCGCGCCCGCCAGCACCACGCCGGTGACCCCGCCGACGCCGACCGTCCAGGCGAAGACCTTCCGCGCGCGGGCGCTGGTGAGCAGCATCGACAGGAAGGCCACGGCCAGTCCGGCGACCAGGCCGAGCGTCGCCGTGCGGGTGTGCGTGAGCAGCAGCAGCCCCAGTGCCGGCACCACGATGGACAGCGCGCTGCGCCACGTCGTGCGGCGCCCGAACCAGAGGAGGAGCGTGAGCCCGGCGATGACCCCCGCGTACTGGCCGATCTGCGGCGGCGTGAGCGGCCAGATCGCGCCCGAGAGCCGGCCGCCGTACTCCTCCGGCATCGCGTTGCCGGGCGAGACCACCAGGCCGATCGCCACCGACGCGAGCACGACGGCGTACGTGCGGATGTGGGCGCGGACGAACGTGAACCCGCCGTCCCACCAGCGGGTCAGCAACCAGAGCGTGGAGACGAACACCGTGAGCCGGAAACACCGGAACAACGCGCCGGCGCCCTCCTGCAGGTCGGCGCTGGACAGGATGCTCGACACCAGCAGCAGCGTCAGCAGCAGCAGGTACGCGCTCGGCCGGATCCGCAGGTGCTTGTTCAGCACCAGCGCGATCACGAACGCCGTCATCAGCGCGCCCATGGTGACCAGCTGGCTGACCGACCGCGGCAGCGGGATGACCGTCTTCGCGCCGGTCGAGCCGAGCGTGTTGAGGATCAGCAGCGCCCACGCCACGGCCGCCCACTTCGGCGTCGCCGACGCGGGTGCCACCGCGGCGTCGCCGCGGATGCCCGCGATGCCGGTGTGCGCGGCCATGTCAGCCCCCGGCCTGTGCGGTGTACGTGCTGCCGGTGTCCTGCGAGTACGGCGAGCCTTCCCACTCGCCGATCTCGAGGATGCGGTCGGTCGTGTACGCGATGAAGGTCCACGGGCCGGCGTAGCTGTTGTCGTGCCAGCGATTGTCCTGCTTGTACGTGATCGCCTCCTGGACCACGTCGCCCTTGTACGGCGACCAGTCCGGGTAGGTGCCGAAGTTCGAGAGCAGGCCCATCCGGCCGCACGAGGCCTGGCAGCCGACGACGGCGGGGTCCAGGACGAATTTGTTGTCGTGGATGTCGACGTGCTGGGTCTTCCAGCGGCAGTCGCTCAGCAGCGGCCCGCTCGTGATGGCCGGGTCCGCGCACGTCTTGACGGCCGGCACCAGCCGGGTGCAGTCGCCGGAGCTGGTGTTGGCCGGGCTGTTGCAGTACCGGTCGGCGTTCTCCCACAACGTGATCCCGGACCAGTTGTTCTCCAGGTAGTTGCGGGAGATCTCGATCTTCGCCGTCCGCGCCTTGACCCGCGGCTCGCCGCCGGACTCGGAGATGTAGATCGCCGGAGTCGGGAAGTTGTCGCCCTTGTCGGCGTACTTGCGGCCGTCGACCCAGTTGTTCTTGCGGATCGTGTTGTCGCGGATGATCGCGTTGTAGCTGATCTCGTAGATCAGCGCGGCGCTGTCGTTGTTCTCGATGAGGTTGCCCTCGATGAGGAAGTCGTTGTTGTTCGTGTCGGCCCACAACCCGGTGCCGTGGTTGTCGTGCACCCAGTTGCCGCGCACGTCCGCGCCGTTGACGTCCCAGAACTTGACGCCGCCGGTGCAGCCGCAGCCGTCGATCTTCGCTTCCCAGTCGCCGGTGTTGTTGCCGGCGATCTCGTTGCCCTCGACGACGAGCGCGGTGATCGGGGTGCTGCCGGAGAAGGCGTTGATCCCGTACTGGCCGTTGCGACGCAGGCAGTTGCCGCGCACCTGCTGGCGCGCGCCCGCCATCAGGCCGGCGCCGTCGTTGTCCTGGATGGTCGAGTGCTCGATCACCCAGCCGTCGCCGGAGTCGTGGTTGACCACGCCCTCGTCGCGGGGCGCGGCGAAGCCCTGGACGGTCAGGTAGGTGAGCTTGACGTTCGTCCCGTGGCCGGTGAACGCGTACTGGTTGATCTTCCGGCCGTCGACGACCGCGCCGGGGGCGCCGATGTAGATATCGCCGTCCTTGGGCGAGATCTGGTCGTACTTGTCGTCGCCGAGGATGTGCTTGCCCGGCTTGAGCCAGAAGGTCGTGCCGGTGCCGGCCGAGCGCGTCTTCGTGGCGAGGTCGCCGGGCACCGCCGGGTCGACGACGACCGCGCCCGCCGGGGCCGTCGCCGGACCGGCCGGCTCCTTGTCGCACACCGCCGCGACCGACCCGCTGGGGGCCGGGGTCGCCTGGGCGGGGCCGGTCGTGTCCGGGCCACTGGAGCACGCCGCGACCGTGAGGAGGACACCGAGCAGCGGAGCGGCACGGCGGAGTCGGAAGCGGCGGGCTGTCACGGGCGGGTCCTAACTGAAGCGGAGCATGGTGGCGAGGAGTCCGGCGGTGCCGGAACCGACGAGCGTGGTCGAGGGCTCCTTGCGGCCGAAACCCGCGGAGTACCAGCCGAGGGGCGGGTCGAGCTCACCGCGGTGGGCCGTCCACGACAGCTCGGGCGGCAGTTCCATGACCGCGGTGTGCACCGGGGCCACGGAACCGGTGGAGGTGCCCTGCCAGCGCAGGTGGGCGACGTTCCCCGCCAGCTGGACGGTGACCGCCGGGCCGAGGTGGAACGCCAGGCGCGCGGCCGGGCCGGGGTCGCCGAGCACTTCGTCGACGATCTTGAGCACGTCGCCGTCGAGCTCGACCGTGCGGCGATGGACCGCCGGCGCGTAGCCGTCGTGGGCCGCCGTCCAACGGGAGGGGCCTTCGTCGGGGGTGCGCACGTCGAGCACCTTCGTGACCGCGTGCCGCGTCCAGAGGAACGGCCCGCCGGACACCGACTGGTCGGTCCCGCCCAGCTCGAGGGTGTTGTGGCCGAGCGTGGAGCGGAAGTACGACCGCCACCGCGGTTCGCCGTGGTAGCAGAACGTGCCCGGGTCGGCCAGGACGTCGACGCCGTCGTGCCGGACTTCCACGGACAACGCGTCCGCGTGGGCGTGCGCGGCGATCGACAGGAAGCCGTGCGGCCCGCCGTCGCAGCGGACCCAGATCCGGCCCGACCGCAGGATGGTCATGCCCGCGTCGCGCAGGTGCGCGGGACGGCGGCCGGCGCGGACGCCGGTGGCCCGCGGGGTGCGCGAAGCGAGAGACGCGAGCAGCGGCGTGCGGACGTCGTCGCCCGGGATCGGCGGCCACCAGTCGAGGCGGCCGAACAGGGCCTCACCGGTCGCCGGCAACGACGCCCAGCGGTCGGTCTCGAGCCCGTCGACGATCAGGCCGAAGCCGTCATCGGCGTCGCCCTGCCGCGGCGGCCGCAGCCGATTGTCCACAATGGACGCCAACGCGTCGGTCATCCGGAGCAGGGCGTCCCACGTCGCATCCGGCACCGGCGTGCCCGCCGCGTCGGCCTCGACCGCGGCCGCGAGCCCGAGCTCCAGCACCAGGCCGTGGTACTCGGACGCCAGTTCGGCGTTCAGTCCCGAGTCGAAGGTGTTGCGGGCCAGCTGGACGTCCAGGGAGCGCATCGCCTCGGTCCGCCAGCCCGGCGACTCCGGGAACCAGCCGAACGCGCACGCCGCGGCCAGCAGCCCGGCGTCCTCGGCGATGACGTGGTTGTTCGCCGACGAGCCGTGGCTGCGCAGCGTCGAGAGCCAGTTCTGGTGGTGCCACAGCTGCAGCTGAAAGTCCGGGTTCTCCTCGAACAGCTCCGCGGCACCGGCCCAGCCGTGGAGCAGGCGGCGCGTCCAGACCCACGAAAGCAGCCGGATGCCCAGCTCGATGCCACTCACCCAGTGCGGCCCCCGCAGCGGCGGATTCTCCGCCCACCACGAACGCAGGTGGGCGGCCACGCGCGAGGCGTAGTCCGAGTTGCCGGTCAGGGCGTAGGCCGCGGCCAGCACAGTGAGGTGCTGGTGGCGCGACGGCTCCCAGATCTGCTTGATGTCGCCGACCGTGTCCTCCGACCGGTACGGCACGTCGAAGGCGTAGACGTCGGCAGGGGCGCGCCGGCCGGTCTTCGGGTCGAGGAACCAGTCCGGCGCCTCCAAGTCGGAGCGGACCACGCCGAAGTACTCGGCGCGGCCGGCCATCAGCTCGTCGGCGGTGGCGAGCAGCCGCTTGACGGCTTCGCCGGACACCTTGCCCAGCACGCCTTCCGGCAGCGCGGCGGTGAAGCGAGGGTGCGACGGCCAGTCGGGCGGCGTGGGCAGCGCGGTCCGCCACTGCCGCTGGACAACGGCATGCCGGGCACGACCGACGACCTCCGCCGGCCCCATCCGGGAGAGCCGGCGCAGGTACCAGCCGGGACCCATCATGTCCGGGCACCTGCCTTCCGCGACAGCTCCGGCGCGACACTCCTCATGCCGGGGCACCCGCCTTGCCCGGCAGCTCGATGCGGACCGGCGCCGCGTTGGAGACGCTTGCCTGCGCCGCCAACGTCGCCAGGGTCGTCGCGGCCAGCGACGCGATCGAGATCGGCATCGGGCCGCCCGTCCGCACTGCCGTCAGGAACGCGTCGACCTCGGCCGCCTGGCCCTTGTCGCGGCCCTTCGGGATCCGGGAGCTGGCCCACTTCTTGCGCGAGTACACCGACGCGCGCACGAAGTCGTCGAACTTGAGCACCTTGCCGTCGGCCGTGAGATCCAGGGTCTCCTTCGGAAAGCCGGACGAGCCGGTCTCCGCGTAGGTGATGACCGCCGTCGAGCCGTCTTCGTAGCCGAGCGTCACCTGGAGGTCGCCGGTGGCGTACACCGATACCGGGTCGGCGTCGAGCAGCCAGCTCACCGTGTCGATGAAGTGGCCGCCCTCGCCGGCGAAGCGGGAGCCCTCGGTGGCGGTCTGGTTGTACCAGCTGCCGTGGTCGAGGCGGCCGGCGTTGACCAGGTACCGGACCGACGCCGGGCCGACGCGCGGGCCGAACTGGCCGCGGGCCTCGTGCAGCAGCGGTGCGAACCGGCGGTTGAAGCCGACCTGCAGGCGGT
The DNA here is from genome assembly GCF_040682935.1 of Amycolatopsis sp. NPDC051061. NCBI lineage: Bacteria > Bacillati > Actinomycetota > Actinomycetes > Pseudonocardiales > Pseudonocardiaceae > Amycolatopsis > Amycolatopsis sp. NPDC051061. Next base: position 138,056 of record NZ_JBFBBZ010000009.1, on the reverse strand, counting down.
CGTTGCCGGACTCCTCGATCGCGTCGAGGACCTTCTGGAGTTCCTCGGCGGACAGCGCCAGCGGCTTCTCGACGAACACCGACTTGCCCGCCAGCAACGCCTGGCGGGTCAGCTCGGCGTGCGAGCTGTGCCGGGTCACGACGAACACCGCGTCGATCGACGAATCGCCGAGGACGTCGTCGATGTCGGTGGAGGCGCCGGCGAAACCGAACTTGCGCCGAGCGTTGGCGCCCGAGAGCGCCGACGTCGTCGCGACGTGCCCGAGCTGCACATCCGAACGCTCGGTGAGGTGCGGCAGCAGCATCGACGACGCGTAGTTGCCCGCGCCGATGAAGCCCAGGCGCACGGGCTGCCCGGCCGGCAACGGCGCGGCCTTGTGCTCGACCAGCCCGACCCGCGCGGACGTGACCACGGGCTCCGTCCGAGCGACCGCGTCCGGGTAGCGGAACAGCACCGCGACGGCCTTCAGCTCGCCCTCGTTCAAGGACTTGTACGTCGAAACGGCGTCGGAGAAGTCCGAGACGTGCGTGATCAGCGGCTCGACGTCGAGGCGGTCGCGCCCGAGCAGGTCGAGGACGCACTCGAGGTTGCGGCGCTCGGTCCAGCGGACCTGGCCGATCGGGTAGTCGCGGCCTTCGAGCTCGTACGACGGGTCGTAGCGGCCCGGCCCGTAGGACCGGGAGAACCGGACGTCCAGTTCCTTCTCGTAGTAGGCGTTCCACGGCAGGTCGAGCTTGCACTTGCCGATGTCGATCACGCGGCCGCGGTCGCGCGACAGCTTCGCCGCCAGCTCCACCGGGTCGTTCGTGTTGCCGCCGGCCGCAAGATACGTCTGGTCGACGCCCGCGCCGTGCGTCAGCTCGTCCACGGCGGTGTCGACGATGCCGGACGCCGGGTGCGCGCAGGTCAGCGCGCCGAGGCTCTCGGCGAGCTTGCAGCGCTCCGGGTCGGGGTCGACGCCGACAACGCGCACGCCGGACGACGTCAGCAGCTGCACGACGAGCTGGCCGATCAGGCCGAGCCCGATGACCAGCGCGACGTCGCCGATCTGCGGCTCGCCGCGGCGCACGCCCTGCATGGCGATCGACCCGACGGTGCCGAACGCCGCGTGCCGCGGGTCGACGCCGTTGGGCACGCGCGAGTAGAGGTTCTTGGGCACCCAGTTGAGCTCGGCGTGCAGCGCGTGCTCGTTGCCGGCGCAGGCCACCAGGTCGCCGACCGCGACGTCGGTGCTGCCGTCGCCGACCTGCTCGACGATGCCGCACAGCGAGTAGCCGAGCGGGGTGTAGGAGTCCAGTTTGGACGTCACCTTGCGGTAGGTCGCCGAGAGGCCGTTGGTGGCGACGCTCTGCATGACCTTCGCGACCTGGTCCGGGCGGGCCTTCGCCTTGCCCACCAGGGACAGGCTGGCCTCGGACACCTTCATCATCTCGGTGCCGGTCGAGATCAGCGAGTACACCGTGCGAACGAGCACACCGCCCGGCTTGCACGCCGGCTCCGGCACCTCGAGCAGTGCCAGCTCACCGCTCTTGTAGTTCTGCACTACCTGCTTCACTTCGCTCCCGCTCCAGACATCGCGTTCCGGTACCAATACTCAAGAGTCAAGACGTGCCAGAGGTGCTTGCTGCGGTCCTCCTGACCGGCGGCGTCCTCGGCGACCATGCGCTGCAACGCCTCCCGCTGCAGGAAGCCGGACTCGACGAGCACACCCTCGTTGACGACTTCCCGCACCAGCGGCGCCAGGTCGCGGCTCATCCACGCCCGCAGCGGCGCGCTGAACAGGCCCTTCGGCCGGTGCACGATCTCGCTGGGCAGGATGTTCAGCGCCGCGTTCTTCAGCGCGACCTTGCCCGCGCGGCCGACGATCTTCTTGTCGCCCGGGATCTTGAACGCGGCGCGAACGACCTCGACGTCGACGAACGGCGTCCGCACCTCGGTGGACGCCGCCATCGTCGAACGGTCGGTGTAGGTCAGGTTCAGCCCCGGCAGGAACATCCGCGAGTCGGCCAGGCACATGCGGTTGACGAAGTCGTCCAGTGCCTGGTCGTTGTAGGTGTCCGCGTGTTCGGTCAGGACGTCCTCGACCGCGGGCGCGAAGTCCGGGTTCACCAGCGAGAGCAGCTCGGCCTGGTCGTACATCGTGTAGCTGCGCCGGAACGCCGTCTCCTCGGGCAGGCCCGCGAACGACAGGAACCGCTTGGCGAACCGCACCGACCGGTACCCGCGCTTGGCCGAAGCCACCGGCAACCGGTCCACAAGGGATTCGACCGGACGCCGGACCGCGCCCGGAACCTTGTGGTAGCGCAACGCGATCAGGTTCGCGAGGTGCTTGCGGTAGCCGGCGAACAGCTCGTCGGCGCCCATCCCGGACAGCATCACCTTGACGCCGGCGTCGCGCGCGGCCGAACAGATGATGAACGAGTTGATCGCCGCCGGGTCGCCGATCGGCTCGTCGAGGTGGTAGGTCATCTTCGGCAGCAGGTCGAGCACCTGCGGCGCGATCTCGATCTCGTGCAGGTCGACGCCGAATTTCGCGGCAACAACACGGGCGTACTTGAGGTCGTCCGGCATCGCCTCGAACTTGGCGTCCTCGGCGCGGAACCCGATGGTGTAGGCGGAGATCCCCGGCTGCGAGCGCGCGGCCAGCGCCGTCAGGTAGCTGGAGTCCAGCCCGCCCGAGAGGAACGTCGCCACCGGGACGTCGGAGAGCAGGTGCTTGGCCGTCGACTCGGCGATCACCTCGTGCAGGTCGACCTCGCCCTCGAAGGCGGCACCCTCTTCGGCGACCTCCCGCAGCGACCAGAACCGGCCGCGGTCGACCTGGCCGTCCGGGCGGCAGCGCAGCCACGTGCCCGGCTGCAGCTTCTCCGCGCCCTGGTAGGCGCAGCGGCTGTCCGGCACCCAGTAGTAGAGCAGCGACGCGATCAGCGCGGCGTTGTCGATCTGCAGGGACCCGCCCAGCTCGCCGGCCAGCGCCTTCAGCTCGGACGCGAACGCGACCCCGCCGTTCCGCCGCACGAAGAACAGCGGCTTGATGCCCAGCTGGTCGCGGACCAGGAACAGCTCGCCGGTGCCTTCCTCGAACAGCGCGAAGGCGAACATCCCACGCAGCTTCGGCAGGCAGTCCGTGCCCCAGCGCCGCCACGCCTGCAGCAGCACCTCGGTGTCGGACGTGCCGCGGAAGCGCACACCGGCCGCGGAAAGCTCGGCCCGCAGCTCGGGTGCGTTGTACAGCTCGCCGTTGTAGCTCAGCGCCAGGCCGTCGAGGACCATCGGCTGGGCGCCGGTCTCGGACAGGTCGATGATCGACAGCCTGCGGTGTCCCAAGTGGACGGAGCCACCGCCGACGGCGTGGTCGTAGCGGCCGGAGCCGTCCGGCCCGCGGTGGGCCAGCGTCTTGGTCAGCCGGTCGGTGAGCGGCCCGCCGTCCGGCCAGAGGTAGGTGCCTGCGATGCCGCACATCTCGAGTGGGTCCCCTTTTGGTTGCGGCGCATGGTGGTCAGGAGACCTCCGCGCTCTTTTCGGGGGTCTGGGTGGCGAAGCCCCCGGCCCGGGGCGAAGCCCCGGTTGTCACAGCGCTCTTTTCTGGCTCGAGTTCGGCGTTCAGTTCGCCTTTGTGCGCCGGTTCGCCGTGGTCGCGCTTGAACGGCGTCGGCCGCTTCGGCGGTTTGACCGGGGCAAACTTCTTCGTCGGTGCGTCCAGGTGGTCCGGGACGCTGACCTTGCCGGGTTCCGGCAGCGGCGCGGGAGACTTCACCGGTGGCGGGACGACCGGCCGGACCGGCGCGATCCGCCGCGTCGGCGGCTCCGCGACCGCGACGCGCTCGGCGATGCGGGCGGCCAGTTCGTCGATGCGATCCTCGTTCTCGACGACCGAGACGCGATGCATCGCGGGCGCCGCCTTCGCCCGGCCGCGCAGCGCCGTGTGCAGGCCGTCCCACAGCGTGCCGTCGGACTTGTCGCGCGGATCCGGGTCGACCAGCACCACGCCGACGATCGGGATCTGCTGGTCGGCGAGCTGCCGCGCCACGGTGTGCAGCCACAGCGTGTTCGCGTGCCCGGCCTTGACGACCAGCACGGTCTCCCGGCCGAGGTGCTCGAGGTCCGTCCACGCCGTGCCCGGCGAAACCGTGCCGACGCCGACCCGGCGTTCGTCCGGCTCGGCGTCCGGGTCGCCGGCACCGACGACGGTGACGTCGCTGTTCGTTTCCCCGGCCAGCTTGCGGACGTCCTCGCCCGGCAGGTCGTCGAGGACGCTCGCCTTGCCGTCGGCGGCGAGCTCGGTGGCGATGTCGAGGGCGAGCGCGGCGGCGACCTTCGGCGCGCCGAGCTCCAGCAGCGACACCGCGGGCCGGTCCTTCTTGATCGCGCGTACCAGCGTCGTCGCGACGCGTTGCCGTTCGGACACCGCCCGCGAGCGCTGCCACAGCCGCGCCGGGCCCCGGCGCTTCGACGACAGCTGGGCGAGCACGGACGCGCCGAGGTGCGTGGAGATCTCGCGCCGCAGCACCGGCCGGTCGCGCGACACCGCGCCGATGGCGGCGATCGCCAGCCCCAGCACCAGACCGAGCGCGAAGCCGATGCCGGAGTTGGTCGCGGTGGTCTTGAGGAACGCCTTCGGCAGCACGCGGGGCGCGTCGACGATCTGCGTACCCGCGGCGACCTGCGGGCTGCCGATGCCGGCTTGCTGGGCGCGGGAGTCGAAGTCCGAGACCTGCGACGCGAGGGCGGCACGGCGGCCGTACATGCCTTCGAGGGTGCTGGCGTTCGCGTTGCGGCCCTTGCCGGTCTCGTCGGCGATCTGCGCGTCGACCTTGGTCAGCTCGTCCTGGGCGTTCTTGCGCTGGTCGAGGATGGCCTTCGACTCCGCGGCCGCGGCGGCCTGGCTGCGCTGGACGTGGTCGGCGATGAACGTGTCGGCCAGCGCCTGCGCCTGCGCGACGGCCTCTTCGTTGCTCTTGGCCTTGACGGTGATCTGCATGACGTTGTTCGTCACGGGCAGACCCGCGTAGTTCTTCATGAACTCTTCGGGCGCCTCGGTGCTGTTGAGCTTCTTCAGGGCACCTTCGGCGATCTGGGTCGTCGACAGCACCGCGACGTCGGTGCGCATCAGCGTGCCGCTGTCGGTCGGCGAGTCGTCCTGGTGGACCACGATCACCTTGGCGACCGCGGTCGGCGGCGTCGGCAGCACGATCGCCACCAGCGCTCCGGCGATCAGGCCGAGCAGCCCGGTGGCCAGCCAAAGCCGCTTGCGACGGCGGATCGCGACGAACAGCCGCTGAAGATCGACCAGCGGGGCGGCCTGAGTCTCGGAGGTAGTCGTCACGCCGAACCTGCCAGGGCTTTCTCGGGGGCGTCTTCCGCCACGGGTTCGGCTTCCGGCCCGGACGGCCGGACGGGATGGGTGAGGACCGCGCCGACGATCTCCTGGCCCGCGTCGGAGCAGGCTTCGGCGAGCCGGACGAGCTCCCACGCGGTGCGGGAGCCGGCGCTGAGCACCACGAGGACGCCGGAGCCGGGACCGGCGTCCGGCACCGTCGGGCGCCCGGCCGCGAACTCGAAGATCCGCAGCGGCACGGACAGGCGGTCGGCCAGCTCGGCGAGCTGCCCGGCGGCGAGCTTGCCGGTCTCGTCGTCTTCGGCGACGAGCAGCAGGACGTCGGCGGGGCCGGTGGCCAGCCGGGCCAGCACCCGGCGGTAGCGGATGTCGCGGTTGACCTCGTCGGCCGACGTCGCGATCGGCGGCAGCACCCACGGCCGGTCGCCGCCGAGCAGCCGCCGCAGCTTGCCGTAGAGGCCGGTCGCCGGCAGGCGGTCGCCCTGCGGTGTCGTGACGTCGACGCCGGCCAGGATCGGCGAGCCGAGCGCCGAAGCGATTTCCGGCTCGCCCCGCAGCCGCCGGTCGGCGCGCGCGGCGAACAGGTGGCCGAACACGCCGGCGAGGAAGAACAGGACCGCGCCCCCGGCGGCGAGCTGCACCAGGGTCGGGGCGGCCGGCCCGGTCGGGCGCTCGGACGGCCCCAGTACGACGGTGTTGCCGACGCCGGTCGCGAGGTCGGCCTGGTTGAGGTCGTTGATGGCCTGCTCCAGCGACGTCCGCAGGCCTTCGAGCTGCGTGCGGACCTGGACGCTCTCCACGGTCAGGTCGCCGCCGACCGTCTTGGCGAGGTCGCTGATCTTCTGCGTGGTCAGCTGGACCTGCTGGCGCAGCGACTCGCGTTGCTCCTGAGCCAGCTGCACCGACGCGTCCGCGGAGTTGCTCGCCAGCTGCCCGGAGTACTTGACGAACTGCTGCGCGACCTGGTCGGCGAGCTGCTGGGCGTGCTCGGCGGTGTCGGTCGAGACGGTGACCGTCACGACGTTGCCGTTCGCCACCGACGCGGTGACCTGCTTCTTCAGGTCGGCGCCGCTCGGGTGCCACGGCAGCACGGCCGCGGCGCGGTCGAGGACGACCGAGCTGGTGGCGACGTCGACCTGCGTGAGCAGCTCGTCCGCCTGGCGCGGTCCCTGGAGCAACACGCTCGAGGACGTCTGGTAGCCGGGTGAGAACAGCACCGACGCGCCGGCACCCACCGCCGCGCCCAGGACGGCGAGGGCGGCCAGCAGCCGCCAGCGCCGGCGAAGGACCTGCCCGATCAGGGCCAGGCGCACCGTGTCGTCAGTCAACGGCGGTATCTCCATTCCTGAGACGGGTACGCCGAACGGGGTCACATGATCGCCCGGTTACCCGATCCGTCGTCGAGCCGCGAGCTTTGGTTACAGGTCCGGTGACTTCTTGACCCAACGGCGATCAAGACTTCACGGCGTGCTCATATGCGGCCAGCAAATTCTTCGCCGAGTTCTCCCACGAGAGCGCGCCGGCGACCCTGGCCTGCCCGAGCTTGCCCATCCGGACCCGCTCCTCCGGGTCGTCCAGCAGCTGCGAGACGAGCTTCGCGAACGCCGACTCGTCGTTCGCCGGGGCGTAGACCGCCGCGTCGCCCGCCGAAACGCGCGCTTCGCGCAGTTCGAACGAGACGATCGGCTTGCTCATCGCCATGTACTCCATGACCTTGTTCATCGTGGAGACGTCGTTGAGCGGGTTCAGCGGGTCCGGCGACAGGCAGACGTCGGCGGTGGACAGGTAGCGAACGAGGTCCTCGTCGGGGATCCGGCCGGTGAACTCGACCTGGTTGGCCAGCCCGAGCTTGGCCGAGAGCGCGACCATGTCGTCGAAGGCGTCGCCGGAGCCGACGAACACCGCGTGCCAGTCGGTGCGCCCGATCTCGTCACGCAGCTTCGCGAGCGCGCGCAGGGCGTAGTCGACGCCGTCCTGCGGGCCCATCACGCCGAGGTACGCCAGCAGGTGCGGCTTGCCCTTCTTCAGCTCGGGCTCGACGGGGACCTCGTGGAACCGCTCGACGACCGGGGCGCTGCGCACCACGAAGACGTCCTCGGGCCGCTTGCCGCCTCGGATCCGCGCGACCTGCTGGTAGCTCTCGTTCGTCGAGATCACGACGTCGGCGGCGCGGTAGGTGGCGCGTTCGAGCGCGCAGACCCCGCGGTAAAGGAGGTCTTGCCCGCGGTCGAACCGCGACAGGTACAGCTCCGGGCAGAGGTCGTGCTGGTCGAAGACGAACCGCGCGCCTTGGCGCTTGAGCACCTTCGCGACCAGGTACAGCAGGTCCGGCGGGTTGCAGGCGTGCACGACGTCGACCGGCCCGACCTTGCGCGCCAGCCGCAGCGTGTGCCACAGCGCGGTGCCGTATTCCTGCAGGTAGCCGGCGGGCCCGCCGGTCGCCGCCGTCAGCGGGTACCGGTGGATGTGGACGCCGTCGACGACGGCTTCGGCCTCGGTGTCGCGCTTCGTGCCCTGTGGGCAGATCACGTGGACTTCCCACCCGGCGTCGCGCAGGGTCGTGGACTCCTGCCAGACCCGCCGGTCGAAGGGGACGGACAGGTTTTCGACGAGGATGAGCGCTTTACCAGGCAAGGCCGGCGTATCCCTCTTCAAGGCGACGCTCGGCGGCGTCGGGCAGGCGGACGAGGTCGATGATCGCCCGGTCGCCGCCGTGCGGCAGGGCCGCCAGCACGTCCGGGTCCTTGGTGCCGACGAGCAGGACGTCGGCGTGGTCCATGACTTCTTCGACGGACCCGGCGAGCAGCTGCCCGAGGTGCGGCAGCCGGCCCTCGATGTACTCGCGGTTGGCGCCCATCAGCCGCGAGAGGCTGACGTTGGCGTCGTGGATCTTGAGGTCGAAGCCCTTGCCGAGCAGCTTCTCGGCCAGCTCGACCAGCGGGGACTCGCGCAGGTCGTCGGTGCCCGGCTTGAACGACAGCCCGAACAGCCCGACCTTGCGCTTGCCGGTGCGCGCGACCAGGTCGAACGCGCGCTGCAGGTGATCGGCGTTGGACGCGAGCACGTGCGACAGGATCGGCACGCTGACGTCGGCGCGGTGCGCGGCGTAGACCAGCCCGCGCAGGTCCTTCGGCAGGCAGGAGCCGCCGAACGCGAACCCGGGCTTGAGGTAGGCCGGGCTGATGTTGAGCTTGGTGTCGGCGAGGAAGACGTCGATCACCTGGTGCGAGTCGAGGCCGAGCGCCCGGCAGATCGAGCCGAGTTCGTTGGCGAACCCGATCTTCAGGCCGTGGAAGGAGTTGTCGGCGTACTTCGTCATCTCCGCCACCGGGATCGGCACGCGGAAGACCGGCCCGGGCAAGCCCTCGTACAGCGCCGCGACGGCGTCGCCGCTGGCCGCGTCGATCTCGCCGATCACGGTCTTCGGCGGGTCGAAGAAGTCGCGGACGCTGGTGCCCTCGCGCAGGAACTCGGGGTTCACCGCGACACCGAAGTCGACGCCGGCCGTGCGGCCCGAGGACTTCTCCAGGATCGGGACCAGCAGGTCCAGGCAGGTGCCCGGCAGCATCGTGCTGCGGAAGACGACGGTGTGCCGCTCGCTCTTGTTCGCGATCGCCTCGCCGATCTCCTCGGCGACGCGCTCGAGGTAGACGGTCGAGAGGCTGCCGTTCGGCGCCGACGGCGTGCCGACGCAGACCAGCGAGATCTCGCTGTCGGCGACGGCTTCCGCGACGTCGGTCGTGGCTCTCAGCGCGCCACTCGCGACGACTTCGGCGGTCAGCTCGCCGATCCGCTCCTCGACCACCGGGGCGTTGCCCGCGGTGATGAGGTCGATCTTGACCGGGTTGACGTCCACGCCGACCACCCGGTGTCCCTGTCCCGCCAGGCACGCGGCGGAGACACAACCGACGTAACCGAGCCCGAAGACACTGATCTTCACGCCAAACCTCCGCTTTTCCCACGCGACCCATGAGTTGGTCGGCGGGCCCCCCTGGATCGTTACCGCGGGGACGGCGAACGGGGTAAAGCGTGAGACGGCCGTTAGGCGTAACGGTTTTCGCGTAAAAATCGGATCTCGAATTGCAGGTTGCACGTGGGTGATCAACCCGGTGGGCGCGGTTTCGGTCAGCGGGTCCCGAGAAGGCGTTTCCGTTCCGGGGTGTAGGTCCACCACGGCCGCGGCGGGGCGCCGTCGGCTTGGTCGACCGCGGACATGAAGGTGTCGAGCACGCAGGGGTCGTGCCGGACGCCGTCGATCTCGCAGAGGCGTTCGTACAGTTCAACGGCGTCCTGCCCGGCCAGCTGCGCGGGCTCGGTGATGCCCAGCCGCGCGAAGTCGCGGACCATCGCGGGTCCGATGTTGGCGAGTTTCAGCAGTTCCTTGCTCATGCTCCCAGCACAGCAGCCGGGGCCGATCCGGTCTTGAACGGATCGGCCCCGGCTCGCGTGCGTGGGTCAGTTGTTGTTCACGAAGGTGGAGGCGAGGCTCTCACCCTTGCTCGTCGCGGCGGAGTGGTTCTCGATCGGCGAGACCGTCGAGTTCTTGAAGCAGATGTACGTCACCCCGGAGTCGGTGCCGCCGTTGGACGGGTCGGGGTTGATGCCGAGGTCCTTCGCGGTCGCGTAGGAGGCTTCCCCGATGATCTGCGTCGGCCCGGTGTCGCCGATGACCGCGTACTCGACCTTGCCGTTGTAGATCACGGCACAGGAGCCGCCGCCCTTCAGCTGCGACGACGAGTACTTCCAGATGCTGCTCGAGCTCGGCACGACGATGTAGGGCAGCTTCGCGGCGTTGAGCGGCTTGCCGTCGGACTGGTGGAACGCCGTGTCGTCCTGGTAACAGCAGTCGGTGTCTTCGTTGCACTGCGTGGAGCGCTGGCCGTCGCAGTCGATGTCCATGTCGGCTTTCCAGAACACCGCGCCGTTGGCGTCGCAGACGGCGACAGTCTTGCCGGAGACGTCTTCGTCGGTCTTGTACTTGCCGTTGGAGATCTGCTTGCAGCTGTTCGTCTTCGCCAGCAGCTGGGCCGCGGTCGGAGCGGCCGCCGTGGTGGCGGGTGCGGCGGCCGGGGCCGGTGCCGGTGCCGCGGACGCGAGGGCCGAGGGCAGCACGGCCGCGGCGAGCGCCATGGTCGCGAGCAGGATCAGTTTCCGCATTCTCGGTGCTCCCTTTAGTTAGGAAACTTTCCTTACGGCGGCGAGGCGACCAGGATGCACCCGGGGCGAAGGCGGGTACAAGACCTGACGGTGCGGGAGTTTCCCATCATGCGAGCGCGGTTGACGAAAAGGCTGCTCACCGTGGGAGGGCGCGGGAAATTGGTCTCGACCATGTGCCGATGACCGGGACCGGCCAGGTCGGCCGAACCAGGCTTAACGGACAGGGCGCCGGAAGACCCGGCTCACCCAGTTCCCGGCCCGCCGGTGCCCGGCGACGAGCACGTCGTCCAGCCAGTCGTCGTCGAGGTCGTGGCTGAGCTCCGTGCGCGCCTGCAGCCACCCGTCCTGGCTCGCCGCGCCGCCGTCGCTGGAGTACACGCGCGTCGCGCCCGCCTGCTTCAACCGCGTCAGCACTTTCTTGTCGTAAGCGCCGAACGGCAGCGAGTACCGCCGCACCGGACGGCCGCACAGGTCACCGAGGAGCTTCGGCGCGTCCGTCAGCTCGCGGCGGGCGTGACGGTCGTCGAGGCGGCGCCAGTCGCGCGGCTCCCAGCCGTGCGAGCCGATCTCCATCCCCGCGCGCGCCAGCTCGCGCAGGCCGGCGCGGTCGAGGTAGCCGCGCTGGCCGAGGCGGCCGGCGAGCGGGAAGAACTCCGCCGTCAGCCCGCGGTCGACCAGCCGGGGCAGGGCGATCTCGACGTCGGACTCGTTGCCGTCGTCGAAGGTGAGGTGGACGTGCGCCTTGTCTTGAATGGCCTCGAGCACCTGCTCGAACTGCTCGACCGTCACCCAGCGCTCGTCCTCACCGGGGTCGAGCTGACGAGCCGGCCGCCCGATCCCGTGCAGGGCGAGGTTCACCGTCACCGCTCTCACCGCCTGCCACTGCGAGTAGTCGATTTGTTACCTCGATTAATCGCCATGGCAAACGGGTGAGTTACAGTTTTTGCGGAAAATCAGCCCTTTCGGATTTCGAGGGTGCAGCACTTGGGGCCGCCGCCGGCTTTCCGCAGCTCGGAGATGTCGACGTAGACCGGCTCGTACCCCCGATCGGCGAGAAGTTCACCCAGTCGGGTGGCCTCGACGGGGAGGACGACGTTGCGGCCATCGGATACGCCGTTGAGGCCGAAACACTCGGCGTCTTCCTTCGTCGCTTGCACGGCGTCGGGGAACAGCCGCTCCAGGACGCGGCGCGAGCCGGCCGAAAACGCTTCGGGGTAGTAGACGATCTGCGCGCGGGCCGTGTCAGTCGCCTCGGCGAGCACGAACAACGCCGTGTCGAGGTGGTAGTAGAGCGGGTCGATCAGGTGCAGCGAGACGACCGGGACGCCGAGGACCTCCTGGGCTTCGGCGTGCGCGGCCGGGTCGGTGCGGAAGCCGGTGCCGGCGAGCAGCAGCGTGCCCGTCCAGGCGAAGTCGCCCTCGGCCTCGTTGATCTTCTCGGGCATCGTGATGTCGCGGTAGCCGTGCTCGACGAACCAGCGGCGGAAGTGCTCGGCCTCGGCGGCGCGCTGCGGCGCGCGGAACCGCGAGCCGAGGACGCGGCCGTCGACGACCGTGCCGGAGTTCGCGGCGAAGACCATGTCGGGCAGGCCGGGCTGGGCGTCGATCTCCTCGACGGTGTGGCCGAGGCGGCGGTAGGTGTCACGCAGCTCGGTCCACTGCGCGACGGCGAGGTCGGCGCTGACCGGCTGGGTCGGGTCCATCCAGGGGTTGATGACGTAGTCCACCGCGAAGTGGCGCGGGGGGCACATCAGGTATCGACGGGTGGTCGGTACGCGCATCTCCTGCATGATTGCAGGGTAAGGGGCGCCAAATATCGCAATCAATCGCTGTTCGCTGCGCGTATCTGTGCTAAGTGTTGCGTGTGAACACCATCGACCAGCGAATCGTTTCGTGCCTCGTGGCCAACGCGCGATCCAGCTACGCGGAGATCGGCAAAGTGGTCGGACTATCCGCCCCGGCGGTGAAGCGGCGGGTCGACCGGCTCCTCGAAACGGGCATCTTGCGGGGGTTCACGGCGGTGGTCGACCCGGAGGCGCTCGGCTGGGGAACGGAGGCGTTCGTCGAGGTCACGTGCCAGGGCAACATCACGCCGGCCCGGATCCGGTCGCGGTTGGAGCCGCTGCCGGAGGTGGTGGCGGCGTACACGGTGTCGGGAGCGGCGGACGCGATCGTCCACCTGCGGGCGGCGGACATCCACCACCTGGAGACGGCGCTGGAGCGGCTGCGCGGGCTGGAGATCGTGGACCGGACGGTGTCGACGGTGGTGCTTTCGCGGCTGCTGGAGCGGCCGCCGACGCCGGAGGAGTGAGGCGGGCGTGCCTCCGGCCCCCGGTTTCCAGCTTATCGGCGGGCACCGACAGTTCCGTCCCCTCGCCCGCACCGCCACCAATACCCTGACCCGATGACCGACAGCATCGTCAGCGAGCACACCGGTGGCGTCGCGCTGCTGACCGTCGACGCGCCCGGCAGCCGCAACGCGCTCACCCTCGACCTCTCCACCCAGCTCGTGGCCGCCGTCGAAGCCGCGGAACGGGATGAAAGCGTCCACGCCGTCGTCGTCACCGGTACGCCGCCCGCGTTCTGCGCCGGCGCCGACCTGACCGCGCTCGGCAACGCCGACGAGGCCGGCTTGCGCGCCATCTACGAGGGCTTCCTCGCCGTCGCGCGGTGCACGCTGCCGACCATCGCCGCGGTCGGGGGCGCCGCCGTCGGGGCGGGGCTGAACCTGGCGCTCGCCGCCGACGTCCGGCTCGCCGGGCCGCGGGCGAAGTTCGTCGCCCGGTTCCTCGAGCTCGGCCTGCACCCCGGCGGCGGCATGACGTGGATGACGCAGCGGCTGGCCGGCCCGCAGCAGGCCGCCGCGATGACGTTGTTCGGGCAGCCGCTCGGCGCCGAAGCCGCCGTGCGCGCCGGGCTGGCCCTCGAAGTGGTCGAAGGTGACCTCATCGCCGCGGCCCGGGAACTGGCCGCGCCCGCGGTCGCCGCGCCGCGCGAGGCTCTCATCGCCACCAAGCGCAGCCTCCGGACGACCGCGTCACTCGCCGCGCACGCCGACGCCGTCGACGTCGAGATCCAGCCGCAGCTCGCGTCGCTGGCCTCGCCGGAGTTCGCCGAGCGGCTCGAGGCCATGCGAGCCCGAATTCGGTCCCACTCCTGATCCCATCAAGTGGACGCCCCTACGCGAGACTCGAGTCACAGCGAAGACAGGGGTTTTACCGTTACCATCGGTAACACGTAATTGTCGGACCAGCACAGAAGAACCGATAGCGCAGCAATGAGGTCGTTCCGGACCCCGGGAGTCTAGGAACATCGTGCTCGAGCGCGAGCTAACCTCGTGGTAGGGCCTGGTGATCAGCCTGTCACGACACCGGGCAGGTGACCGATGGCCACAACGTCGGGAGAGAGGGAATCCCTGACCCATGAGCACGAGTGCGAACGGCAACGGCGCTGGTCACGGCTCACTCGCCGCAACCAGGCCGACCGAGATCAGCAAGCTGGACCGGGTCGTGATCCGGTTCGCGGGCGACTCGGGTGACGGCATGCAGCTGACCGGCGACCGGTTCACGTCCGAGGCCGCCGCGTTCGGCAACGACCTGTCGACGATGCCGAACTTCCCCGCCGAGATCCGCGCGCCGCAGGGCACCATTCCCGGCGTCTCGAGCTTCCAGGTGCACTTCGCCGACTACGACATCCTCACCCCCGGCGACCGCCCGGACGTGCTGGTGGCGATGAACCCGGCCGCCCTCAAGGCCAACCTCGCCGACGTCCCGCACGGCGGGACGATCATCCTCAACACCGACGACTTCATCAAGCGCAACCTCACCAAGGTCGGCTACGCCGCCGACCCGCTCGAGGACGACACGCTCGAGGCGTACCAGGTGCACCGGGTCGCCATGTCGACGCTGACCCAGGGCGCGCTCGCCGACACCGGGCTCGGCAAGAAGGACGCCGAGCGCTGCAAGAACATGTTCGCCCTCGGCCTGCTGTCGTGGATGTACCACCGGCCCACCGACGGCACCGAGCGGTTCCTGCGCGAGAAGTTCGCCAAGAAGCCGGACATCGCCGAGGCCAACATCCTGGCCTTCCGCGCGGGGTGGAACTACGGCGAGACCACCGAGTCGTTCGCGACGACGTTCCAGGTCGCGCCGGCGAAGCTGGCCCAGGGCACCTACCGCCAGATCACCGGCAACACCGCGCTGGCGTACGGCATCGTGGCCGCCGGGCAGCGCTCCGGCCTGCAGATCCTGCTCGGCACCTACCCGATCACGCCGGCGTCGGACATCCTCCACGAGCTGTCCAAGCACAAGAACTTCGGCATCATCACCTTCCAGGCCGAGGACGAGATCGCCGGTATCGGCGCCGCGCTGGGCGCGTCCTACGGCGGCGCGCTCGGCGTCACCTCGACGTCCGGCCCGGGTGTCGCGCTGAAGTCCGAAGCCGTCGGCCTCGGCGTGATGGTCGAGCTGCCGCTGGTCGTCATCGACGTCCAGCGCGGCGGTCCGTCCACCGGCCTGCCGACCAAGACCGAGCAGGCCGACCTGCTGCAGGCGATGTTCGGCCGCAACGGCGAGTCGCCGGTCCCGATCGTCGCGCCGCTGTCGCCGGCGGACTGCTTCGACGCGGCCGTCGAGGCCACCCGGATCGCGCTGAAGTACCGCACCCCGGTGCTGCTGCTCTCGGACGGCGCGATCGCCAACGGCTCCGAGCCGTGGCTGATCCCGGACGTCGAGACACTGCCCGACCTGGGCGTCGAGTTCGCGTCCGAGCCGAACGCCGACAACGACTCCGGCGAGTTCTGGCCCTACGTGCGCGACCCCGAGACGCTCGCCCGCGCCTGGGCCGTCCCAGGCACGCCGGGGCTGCAGCACCGCATCGGCGGGCTGGAGAAGGCCGACAAGACCGGTCACATCTCCTACGACCCGGACAACCACGACAAGATGGTCCGGCTGCGGCAGGCGAAGATCGACGGCATCGACGTCCCCGACGTCGTGGTCGACGATCCGAGCGGCGGCAAGGCCCGCGTGCTCGCGCTGGGCTGGGGTTCGTCGTTCGGCCCGATCGGTGCCGCGTGCCGGCGGGTGCGCAAGCTCGGGATGCCGATCGCGCAGGCCCACCTGCGTCACCTCAACCCGCTGCCGGCCAACCTCGGCGACATCATGCGCAGCTACGACAAGGTCGTGGTGCCGGAGATGAACCTCGGCCAGCTGTCCCTGCTGCTGCGCGCGAAGTACCTGGTGGACGTCCACTCGCACACCAAGGTCGCCGGGATGGCGTTCAAGGCCGAAGAGCTGCAGAACCTGTTCGCGGAGATCATCACCAGCGTTGCTACGGAGGCGGCGAAACAATGACCGCAATCGACATCGGGCTTCCCACCATCGGTGGCCTGGACCTTGTGCCCACCACCGAGGAGCCGCAGAAGGCCAAGGACTACAAGTCCGACCAGGAAGTCCGCTGGTGCCCCGGCTGCGGCGACTACATCGTGCTGAACACGATGCAGTCGTTCCTGCCGACGCTCGGCCTCAAGCGCGAGAACATCGTGTTCATCTCGGGCATCGGCTGCTCGTCGCGCTTCCCGTACTACCTCAACACCTACGGCATGCACTCGATCCACGGCCGCGCGCCGTCGATCGCGACCGGCCTGGCCACCACGCGGCCGGATCTGTCGGTGTGGGTCGTCACCGGTGACGGCGACGCGCTGTCCATCGGCGGCAACCACCTGATCCACGCGCTGCGCCGCAACGTGAACATCAAGATCCTGCTGTTCAACAACCGGATCTACGGCCTGACCAAGGGCCAGTACTCCCCGACGTCGGGCCAGGGCATGGTCACGAAGTCGACGCCGATGGGTTCGGTGGACACCCCGTTCAACCCGCTCTCGCTGGCGATCGGCGCCGAGGCGTCCTTCGTGGGCCGGGCCATGGACTCCGACCGCAAGGGCCTCACCGAGGTCCTGCAGGCCGCGGCGGAGCACCGCGGGTCGGCGCTGGTGGAGATCTACCAGAACTGCCCGATCTTCAACGACGGCGCGTTCGACGTCCTCAAGGACGCCGACGAGGCCGCCGCCCGGCTGATCCCGCTGCGCGCCGGCGAGCCGATCCGCTTCGGCCCCAACCAGGAGTTCGGCGTCAAGCGCGGCGAGTGGGGCGGCCTCGACGTCGCCAAGGTCGCCGACATCGGCGAGGACAACGTCGTGGTGCACGACCCGTCGATCCACGACACGTCGTACGCGTTCGCGCTGTCCCGTCTCGGCGACCAGAGCCTGAACCACGTCCCGACGGGCATCCTCCGCCAGGTCGAGCGCCCGACGTACGACGACGGCGCCCGCGCCCAGGTCGAGCAGGCCCGCGCGGCCCGCACGCCCGACCTGCAGGGGCTGCTGCGCGGCAAGGACACCTGGACGGTCGCGTAGTTTTCGCTTCTCCGAGGGCCGCCACGGTAAGCGCGTGGCGGCCTTCGGCGTTTCGGGGGTTGCCAGAGCTAGGACACCTGTCCTAAGTTTTGGGTCATGCGACCTTTCGTGTTCTTCGACGTCCGGACGGCCGATGTGGACGGCACCAAGCGGTTCTTCGGCGAGTTGCTCGGCTGGCAGACGTCCGGCGCCTTGCTGACCGACGACGGCGCGCCGTGGGGCGGCCTGACCGAACTGGCGCCGGACGACGACCGCGCGCCGCAGTGGCTGCCCTACGCGCCGGTGTCCGATGTGGACTCCGCGGCGGCGAAAGCCGTGGAGCTGGGCGGAAAGGTCGTGCGGGAGCGCACGGATCTTCCGGTCGGCTCCCTGGTGGTGGTCACCGATCCCGGCGGCGCGGCCATGGTCCTGTTCCAGGCGGCCTGAAACGCCATGAAGGGCACCCGCATGGCCTGAGAGCCATGCGGGTGCCCTTCATGGAAATCAGCTGAGCGGCCGGAACCCGACCCGCTCGGCGTCCTCGGCGGTCCGGAACCACACCTCGGCCACCATCTTCGGGAACTGCGCGGATTCTTCGGTGCAGTACCGCAACGCCGTCACGCTCGCCTTCACCTCGAACCCGTCACCCGGCCGGCCGCCACCGGGCCGCGGCATCGCCGAGCCGGGGCCGAACGGGCCGGGCGGGACCGCGTCCTCGGCCGCCTGCCGCGCGGGCGGCGGCTCCGGCGCCGCGAGGGCGGCCTGGTTCGGCTGCACCGACGGCTCGAACAGCGAACCGCTGTGGGCACCGGACAGGTCGGTCTCGCGTCGCTCGACGGTGCGCATCGACGGCTGGATCGGCTGCGGCGCATCGAATCCGCCCCGCAGCGCTTCCCGCGGCTGCCGCTTCGGCAGCACCTGCGTCGCCTCGGCCGGGGTCTCCGGCGGCACGTCCAGCTCGCCGTTCGCTCCGGAGTCGTCGCCGCCGAACGCGTACTGCGGCGCCTCTTCCGGCTCGGCCTCATCGGCCTCTTCGGACTGTTCGCCGACCGAATTCAGGTAGCGCGTGCGCTGCATCGGCTCCTCGAACGCCGACCGCTCGGACGGCAGTTCGTGGTCGAACCAGTCCGGCGCCGGCGCGTTCTCCGCCGGGGGCTGGAACAGCGAACCGGCGGCGGGTTCCGGGTCGAGCTGCTGCTCGAGCCGCGAGAGCGCCGGCGTGGCGGGCTCGGGCTCGTCCTCCGGCGTCAGGTATTCGGTCGCGGCCGTGCGGTAAGGATCCTCGTCGTCCGGCTCGGCGACCGGCGTCAGGAACTGCGTCTCCGAGGCGCGGTACGAACCGTCGTCTTCGGACTCCGGCTCCGGCCGGAAGGCGTCGTCGGGGTCCGGGTGCGTCCCCGGCGGCACCTGCGAGTCCAGCTCGGCGAAGTCCTGGTCGATGTCGTCGTGGACTTCACCGCGGTGGATCGGCGGCGCGGCGACCAGCGTGCCCGGATAGGACGTCTCCTGCCGCGACGGCGCCGGCTCGGGCCGCCGCTCGAGGCGCGGTTCCGGCCGGGCGAAGACCTCGGTGCCCGGCGCGGCCAGCCCCGCGGCGTTCGCGGGGGTGCGCGCGGCGTCGGCGTGGGCCTGCGCCAGCGAACTTTCCAGCTTGCGAACGCTCTTGCGGAGCGGCAGCACCAGCACCAGCCAGGTGAGCAGCACCCCGACGAAGAACGCCGCGAGACTCCACAGCCAAACCTGTCCGAAAATGGACATCTCTTTCCTGCCCCTGTTTAGTGCGTGCGCGCGACGAGGTAGTCGGCGACCGACTCGCACGCGTCCCGGGCGGGTGACGCGGGCAACGCGGCAAGCTCGGCTCGCGCGCGCTGAGCGTAGTCGGAAAGGGTGACGCGTGCTCGTTCGAGTCCACTACTCGCGCGCAGCAGCTCCAGGGCCTCCTGGACGACGGCGTCGTCGGCGATCGGGCCGGAAAGCAGCTCGATGAGCCGCGGGTCCGTGTCCGGGTCGGCCAGCGCGTACAGCATGGGCAGCGTCCGGACGCCCTCGCGCAGGTCGGTGCCCTGGGCCTTGCCGAGCTCGTCGGACGGCGAGGCGATGTCGATGATGTCGTCGGAGATCTGGAACGCGGTGCCGATGATGTCGCCGAACCGGCGCAGCGCCTGGATGTGCTCCTCGGCGGCGCCGGACATCATGCCGCCGAAGCGGCCGGAGGTGGCGATCAGCGAGCCGGTCTTCTGCGCGATCACGGTGAGGTAATGCGCGACGGCGTCGTCACCCGGCCCGGGGCCGACGGTCTCGCGCATCTGGCCGGTGACCAGCTCGCCGAAGGTCTCGGCGATGATCCGCGCGGCGTCGGTGCCGAGGTCGGCGACCAGGCGCGAGGCGTGGGCGAAGAGGAAGTCGCCGGTGAGGATGGCGATGGTGTTGTCCCAGCGCGCGTTGACGCTCTCGGCGCCGCGGCGCATGTCCGCCTCGTCCATGACGTCGTCGTGGTAGAGCGTGGCGAGGTGCACCAGCTCGACCGCGGCGGCGGCGATCACGACGTGGTCGTCCTGCTTCGGCCCGAACTGCGCCGACAGCAGGGTGAACAGCGGACGGAAGCGTTTGCCCCCCGCCTCGACCAGGTGCAACGCGGCGTCGTTGACGGCCTGGACGTCACTGCGGACGACCTCGCGAAGCAGCTTCTCGACGTCGGCCAGCCCGGTCGCGATCGCGCGCAGCAGGGTCTCGTCGGCGATCTGCAGGCCGACCGACGCGCGCAGGTCCTCGAGGGCGCCACCCGGCGCAGCGGGGAGGGATCCCGCCCCGGGGGCTGGGGAAGGCACAGACACGTCGGCTCCGCTCTACTCGTGCACCGGTCGGGTTACGGCCTTGAGCGTAGTGGCTACCCCGCGCGGTCGTTTACCCGCTGTCCTGCGGAAACGGTGACGAACATGACACCTCGGCGGCACTTGGTGCGGATGTCGTCCAAGCAGGTCGAGCTGACGGCGAGTTTGTCCGGCCTGCCCTGGACGAGGACGCGGTAGGCCGGCATGGGCAGACAGATACAGAGTCGCATCCGAATACCGGCGGACTATCCGACGAGTGGTTCAAGATCCACGAAGGAGTGGTCAACGGTTTCGGGCGCAACGGACGTCTCCGGCGGGCGGATATTCAGCTCGAGGAAGAGCAGGCGCTCTCCCCGGTCGTCAAGGAGGACGCGACATGCGCAACACCATCGCGAGGCTCGCCGTGGCCCTGTTGGTGGCGGGTCTCGCCGCGGCGCCGGCGCAGGCCGCGCCGCAACCGGGCGTGGCGAACATCGGCTCGGCCGAGTTCACGAAGTCCGGCTCGACGATCAAGGTCCCGATCCAAGGCCTCTGTTCGCTGGACGGCCCGACGAGCGCGACGGCCCAGGTGGTGGCGAAGACGGGCATCACCTTCGGCGGCGGCACGTCGTCCTGCACGACGGCGGTGACGGACCCGAACACGGACGCGACCACGACGACGTCCACGGCGACGGGCAAGAACTTCGAGCTGTCGGCCCTGGTGAGCGCGGGCGGCCCGCGCGTCAAGCTGTCGACGTTCACGGTGAAGTGCACGGCGACCCAGACACAGACGAACGCGACGTGGAGCTACGGCGGGCTGTCAGGCATCCCGAACCCGCCGAGCCCGGTCCCGGTCGGTTACACGGAACCGATCAAGAAGTCGAACGGAACGGTGCTGGCGAACGCGGTGTTCAACACGCAGAACCTCCCGGGCGACGGCAGCGTCGGCTTGACGATGCTGCGGATCGACTTCCTCCCGGCGTCGGAAATCACGGGACAGGTGGCGCTGGGCAACACATCCTGCGAACCGACGCCGTAGAGGCGGGGAGGGCCGCGGCCGAGGGGGCCGCGGCCCTCGTTTTCCCGGCTTTTGGGGTGTGGGAACCCTGGTAGTCTGCTGGCCGTCGGATACGCAGGGTGCCCGGGGCGGAGCACACTGCAAGCTAGGGGAGAGCTGATGACGACGGGGTTGAGTGATGATTGAGGGTCCGGCATACGACCCGAACGGCACACGGCGAGCACCGCTGAGGCCGATAACGCCGCGGGCGGGGTCTTATGGGGGGCATGAGGCGAGCTCGGGTGGCTCGGGGTTCCAGTACGACGAGGCGACGCTTCGTGAGTTGATGCACGAGTGGAATGACTTGGCGAACGAGTTTCAAGACGACCTGAGCAGAGCACGGGTCATCGCCACCACCGAGGGACCTGGTCTTGACTACGCCAGTGGCGGCAATGCCGAATTGATTCGCCAGTCCGGCTCAGCACTCACGTCCACACTCTATGAGCGCGCGGTCTACTGCCGGGCCATGGCTGCGAAAATTCAGGCAGCTCTGGGCAAATACGCTACCGCCGAGGAGACGCACTCGACGGAGATCAACCAGACCGGAGGCAGTCTGTGAAACGCGCCCTGCTGCTCGGACTAGGCGCGACCATGCTGCTGGCGACTGCGTGCACCACGACTGAAACCGGCACAGCTTCGCCCTCTTCCACCGACTCGAGCGCATCCCCATCCAGCGACCAGAACTCGCAATTGCCCGGTACCGGAGTGCCCGAGGTCGCATCCCCGATCGACACTGCGAAGTTCCAGCAGAAGCCTTGTACGACGCTTACAGATGCGCAGATCGCCGAACTCCTCGGTCCGGACGTGGCGCCGAAGGAAGACCCCACAGACGTCGCCGGCCCCAGCTGCTTCTGGCATCCGGTTTCGGTTACGCAGGCTGCCGTCTCGGTCATCTACGCCACTAAAAATCGACGCGGCCTTACTTCGATCTACCAGCAGAAAGATACAAAATTTCCGTTGTTCGTCCCCATGGAACCGATCGATGGCTACCCGACCGTGGCATATGGCCAGGCTGATCTGCGGGCCGCGGGCACCTGCGCGATCGCCATGGGGACCAGCGACGAAGACGTCGTCGACGTGTCGGTAGCCCTCTCCGAGGGCAATGTCGGCAAAAAAGATCCCTGCGCGGCAGCCCACGAAGTAGCGGCAACCGTGCTGAACAATCTCCGGGCCAGGTGAATCGATGGTTACCGAAGGACCACTTACCGCTGCTCAGATCTACGAGCAGGTTACCGGCGGTGAAGGATCACAGTCGCTGTCCAACGCCGAACGTGACGCCGGCCATCTAACGAACCGGATGGTTGAGCGGGCTCAGCGGATCAGCTCTCTCCGCGCCAAGACCATGTCCGGCTGGCAGGGCGGTGCCGGGCAGGCTGCCGCCGATGCCACCCTTCCCCTCGTCCAAGCCGCCGGTGATGATGCTGTTCATCTCAAGACTGCTCAGGCTGCTGTTGGTGCCCAGATGGATGCCTTTGGGACCGCCAAGAACTCCGTCAAGCCTGTTGCTCCTCAGCCTCCCGAGATCACCTCTGACGACGTTCTTCACGTCCTCAACGGCGAAGGCTTCGGGACCTACAACACCAAGGTTTCCGGCTGGCAAGCCGATAGTCAGGCCAACATCGATGCCTTCAGTGCCTATCACTCCGCCAGTGGCACCAATGGTGGGCAGATGCCCGCCCAGTACGCGCAGCTCGCTGACTCCGGTGCTCCCATTGGCATGACCGATCGCGCCGATCGCACGGCCGGTCCTACCGATACTGGCGAATGGGCTCGGAACCCGCGGCAGCCGCAAGTGCCCGCGCAGCAGAACCGGCAGACCGAGCAAAACCAAGTCCAGAACCACGTCACGAACCAAAACCAGGTTCAAAACCAAAACCAAAACCAAAATCAGTTCCAGAACCAGGTTCAGCAGCCCGCCACCAGCAACACAGACACCACCCACGCCAACAGCTACGTCCCCCAGCCCGTCACGCCTCCCGCCGCTCAGGGTGGGTATCAGTTCGGGCCCACCGGGCCGCCCGGCAGCAACTTCGGTGGTAACAACACCTTCGGCCCCGGCGCCGGCGGCTACCCGACTAGCGGGTTCGGGCCCGGCACCGGCGGGTACGGAAGCGGAACGAACACGGGTACAGGAACCGGCACCGGCTACCGGCCGGGCGCAGGAACAGGAACAGGGACCGGCGCAGGAACAGGGACAGGGCCGGGCACAGGCATGCGAAACCCAGGAGCCAGCACCGGCGCCAGGATCCCCGAAGAACGACTCGGCGGAACAGCAGCCCGAGGCGCCCCCGGCTCCCGGGGCGCCAACGGTATGCCCATGGGCGCCCCCGCCGGTGGGCGCGGCGCCAAAGAAGAAGACAAAGAAAAGAAATCCGCTCCCTACCTCCGCAACCCCGATCCGGACGAAACCTTCGGCGGCTTCATCGAAAAGCCGATGCCGCCGGTCATCGGCGAGAACCGGTCCAAGAAGTAGCCGATGCTCAACGCCGAATTCACCCTGAACACCCTGCTCACCGCCCTGCGCAACGTCGGCTGCGGCGATCCGCATCCCGTCCTCGCCAAGGGACTCAGGTACATTCCGCCGTCAACAAAAAAGGCAGCGAACCGCGAAGCCTTCGAAGAACTCAGCCACTACGGCTTCACCCAAGGCGACGGCTTCACGCCGGAGTTCGAGGACGTCCTGCACCTCATCGACAACCCGCAACAAGAGTTCTTCGCCTACGCCCGCGACACCGAAGAACAGATCGGCATCCTCGTCGCCGCACAGAGCAGAACCGCCGTCAGCGTTGTCTGCCGAGGCGAGACCGTCGAGCTCAAAGACGTCTCCCCCGACACCCACCCCGCCGACGCCCTGGTGAGACTCCTGCCGCCTTACCAACCCGCGGCCATCAAGCCCTTCTCGCTCCCCCAGGAAGACTTCAAACCACACGAAGAAAGCGACATCTTCGACGACGCTCCGGCCCGCAGCCGGGAAGCGCAAGAACTCGACGCCCTCTTCCAGCAACCCCACTTCGGCGTCGGGCAGCTCTATGCCGGAAACGCCACCGTCAACTACCTCGACCTCGATGCCGGACGCGTCGGGATCGCGCTCGCCGGCGGCTACATCAGCGTCCTGCCCGGCGAGGCGACACAACTGAGCCACAAACTAAAGGCCGCCACTCCCTGATGAAGAGAGAGTGGCGGCCCGGAAAAGCAAAACTCAGGAAGCGAAACCGCCCGCGCCGGCCCAGCCCAGCGCGAATGCCGGGACCAGGCCGAGGATCAGCGTCACCGCCGTGCCCAAAAAGATCGCCGTTCCCGTGCCGAAGCCCGGGACCGAGACCGAGGGGCCGTCCGCCGCCGGTTCGGAGAAGTACATCAACACGATCACCCGCAGGTAGAAGAACGCCGCCACCGCGCTGAAGACCAGCGCCACGACGACCAACGGCGCCATTCCGTCGGACAGCGCCGCCGAGAACACCACGAACTTGCCGATGAACCCGGACGTCAACGGGATTCCCGCCAGCGCCAGCAGCAAGAACGTGAAGATGCCGGCCACCAGCGGGGAGCGCTTCGCCAGCCCGGCCCACGCCGAGAGGTGCGTCGCCTCGCCCGAGGAATCGCGCACCAGGCTGATCACGCCGAACGCCGCCAGCGTCGTGAAGCCGTACGCCAGCAGGTAGAACAGCGTGCTCGACAGGCCGTTCTTCGTGATCGCGATCGCGCCGACCAGCAGGAACCCGGCGTGGGCGATCGACGAGTACGCGATCATGCGCTTGACGTCCGTCTGGGTCAGGCCCAGCACCGCGCCGATCACCATCGAGATGATCGCGACGCCCCAGAGGACGCCGCGCCACTCCCAGCTCGTCGAGCCGAACGCCACCGACAGCACCCGCAGGATCCCGCCGAACGCCGCGACCTTCGTGCACGCCGCCATGAACGCCGTCACCGGTGTCGGCGCTCCTTGGTACACGTCCGGGGTCCACGTGTGGAACGGGCCGACCGAACCCTTGAACAGCAGGCCGACCACCAGCAGGCCGAGGCCGGCGAACAGCAGCGTGTCCGACCGGTCCGAACCCGCCGCCGCGGCCGCGATGTCCGCCAGCTTCACGGAGTTCGCGTAGCCGTACAGCAGCGCGAGCCCGTACAGGAAGAACGCCGAGGAGAACGCGCCGAGCAGGAAGTACTTGACCGCCGCCTCCTGCGACAGCAGCCGGCGTCGGCGAGCCAGGCCGCACATCAGGTACAGCGGCAGCGACAGCACTTCCAGCGCGATGAACATCGTCAGCAGGTCGTTCGACGCGCAGAACGCCATCATGCCGCCGAGCGCGAACAGCGTCAGCGGGAACACCTCGGTCTGCATGACCGTCGCCGTCTGGGCGCGGTCCTGGACCGTGCCCGGCCGGATGCCGGCCTGCGCGACCAGCGCGCCGCCCGGCTCGACCACGCGGTCGGAGATCAGCAGCACCGCGCCGACGGCCAGGGCCAGCAGCGTGCCCCAGAGGAACAGCGCCGGCTTGTCGATCGAGATCGCGCCGCTGAACGTCTTCACGCCGCCCGCGGGCGCGTCGCCCGTGGCGTAGAGGAACAGGCTGACGCCGGCCGCGACGATCGCCGCCAGGCTCAGCCCGACCTGCACGCCGAAGCGTGCGCGCTTCGACGCGAACGCCTCGACCAGCACGCTGACGCACGCCGCCCCGAAGACGATCAGCATCGGCAGGACCGCCGGGTAGTCCACCGACGGCGTCGTGATCGGCGGCTCCGGCGCCTGGGTCAGGAGGATGTCGAGCACGGTTACTTGCCTCCCTGGACCGCGGACAGCGTCTGCTGCACCGTCGGGGTGACTGTGTCGAGCACCGGCTTCGGGTAGAAGCCGAGGAAGAGGACCAGCACGACCAGCGGCGCCAGGATCGCGATCTCACGGCCGCTCAGGTCGCGGATGGCCTTCTTCGCACCCAGCTCCGGCGCCATTGCCGTGGCTACAGCGCCACCCGACTCCACGCTGGTCGGGGTGGGAGGCCCCGTCGGGGCCGGCGACAACACAGCGTCACCGCGGAGGGGCCCCTGCATGACGCGCTGGTAGAGCCACAGAACGTACGCCGCGGCCAGGACCATGCCCACCGTGGCGAGGATCGTGTACACCGGCTGGTCCACAAAGGCCCCGATGAGCACCAGGAACTCGGAGACGAACGAGTTGGTGCCCGGCAGGGAAAGCGTGGACAGACCGGCGAGCAGGAACAGGCCCGCCAGCAACGGCGTCACCTTGGCCATACCGCCGTAGTCGGAGATCTTCGACGACCCGCCGCGCGCGATCACCAGGCCGATCACCACGATCAGCATGCCGGTCGCGAGGCTGTGGTTCAGCATGTACGTCGCCGAGCCGACCATCGCCTGCTCGTTGAAGGCGAAGATGCCCAGCGAGATGAAGCCGAAGTGGGCGATCGAGACGTAGGCGATGAACCGCTTCATGTCCCGCTGCCCCGCGGCGAGGATCGATCCGTAAAGGACACCGATCACCGAGAGCACCAGGACCAGCGGGGCGAGGGTCCTGCTCGCGTCCGGGAACATCGGCAGGCAGTAGCGCAGGAACCCGAACGTGCCGACCTTGTCCAGCACGCCGACCAGCAGGACGGCGACGCCGATCGGCGCCTCCCCCGCCGCGTCCGGCAGCCAGGTGTGGAACGGCACCAGCGGCGCCTTGATCGCGAACGCCAGGAAGAACCCGAGGAACAGCCAGATCTGCGTGCTCAGCGGCGCGTCGCGGACGACCGTCACCAGCGTCGCCCAGTCGAAGGTGCCGTGCCCGATCTTGTCTTCGGCGAGCGAGTACGCCCCGATCGCCGACGCCAGCATGATCAGGCCGCCGAGGAACGAGTAGAGGAAGAACTTCACCGCCGCGTACTGCCGGTTCGCGCCGCCGTAGCCGCCGATCAGGAAGTACATCGGGATCAGCATGATCTCGAACAGCACGTAGAACAGGAAGACGTCGGTCGCGGCGAACACGCCGATCGTGAGCGCCTCCTGCAGCAGGATCAGCGAGAGGAACCCGCCCGCGCTGCGGCCCGGCGGCAGCTTGTCCAGCGTGCCGAGGCCGCCGACAACGATCGGCACCAGCAGCGCGATCACCGCGATCATGATCAGCGAGATGCCGTCGGTGCCGAACGAGATGTGCACGCCGAAGCTGGGGATCCAGTCGAAGCTCGACGTCTGCTGCAGCCGTGCGCCGGAAGGCGAGTAGCTGAGCCAGAACGGGATCACGAGCAGGAACTCGAGGATCGAGAACCCCAGCGCGGCCAGCACCGCGGCGCGGTCGTTCCCCTTGAGGAACGCCAGCACCAGGGAGCCGGCGAGCGGCACCAGGATGAGGATGAGCAACCAGGTCATCAGGAGAACCTCACCAGCAGGAGAGCCGCCAGAAGCAGGAACGCGCCGCCCAGCATCGAGAGCGCGTAGGACCGGACGAACCCGGTCTGGAGCCGCCTCAGCCGGCCGGAGCCGCCGCCGAGAGAGGCGGCGAGGCCATTGACCGCGCCGTCGACGCCGCGGTTGTCGACGAACACCAGCGCCCGCGAAAGCCAGGTGCCCGGGCGGGCGACCAGCGTCTCGTTGAGGGCGTTGCCGTAGAGGTCCTTGCGGGCCGCGCGGGTGACGAACGAGACCCGCTGCGGCTGCTCGACCGGGACGTCACGCCGGAAGATCAGGTACGCGATCAGCACGCCCAGCACGGAGAACACGATCGCGGCGACGGAGATCACCCAGGCGTCGAACGGCGCGTGGTGGGCTTCCTCCAGTTCGCCGACCGAGGGAGTCAGCCACTCGGCGAAGCGGTCACCCAGGGCGAAGAACGCACCGGCGCCGACCGAGCCGACCGCCAGCACCGCCATCGGGATCCACATGATCGCCTTGGACTCGTGCGGGTGGAAGTCCCGGCCATCGCTGGACTTGATGTCCTTCCAGCGCTCCTTGCCGAAGAACGTCATCACCATCAGGCGCGTCATGTAGAACGCGGTGAGCCCGGCACCCAGCAGCGCGGCGCCGCCCATCACCCAGCCGCGCCAGCCGCCCTGGCCGAACGCTGCTTCGATGATCGCGTCCTTGGTGAAGAAGCCCGACAGCGGCGGGATGCCGATCAGGGCCAGGTACCCGAGGCCGAACGTGATGAAGGTGATCGGCATCTTCTTGCGCAGGCCGCCGAACTTCCGCATGTCGACCTCGTCGTTCATGCCGTGCATGACCGATCCGGCCCCGAGGAAGAGCCCGGCCTTGAAGAAGCCGTGCGCGACCAGGTGCATGATGCCCAGCGCGTACGCGATGGGCCCGAGCCCGACCGCCAGCATCATGTAGCCGATCTGGCTGACCGTCGAGTACGCGAGGACCTTCTTGATGTCGTCGTACGCGCAGCCGATGATGCACCCCAAGAGGAGCGTCACCGTGCCGACCAGCGTGACGATCAGCCGGCCGTCCTCGGTGGCGTTGAAGATGTCCTTCGAGCGGGCCACCAGGTAGACGCCCGCCGTCACCATCGTCGCCGCGTGGATGAGGGCCGACACCGGGGTCGGGCCCTCCATCGCGTCCGGGAGCCAGGCCTGCAGCGGGAACTGGCCGGACTTACCGCAGGCGCCCAGCAGGAGCAGGATCGCCATCGCGGTGATCGCGCCCGGCGAGAACTTGCCGTCGCCGACCGCTTGGAAGACCTGCGCATAGCCGGTGGAACCCGCGTACTTGAACATGATGAAGATCGCCAGCGCGAGCCCGACGTCGCCGACGCGGTTCATCAGGAACGCCTTCTTCGCCGCGGTCGCGGCGGACGGGCGGCCCTGGTACCAGCCGATGAGCAGGTAGGACGCGAGGCCCACACCTTCCCAGCCGAGGTACAGCGTCACGAAGCTGTTGCCCAGCACCAGGATCAGCATCGACGCGACGAAGAGGTTCAGGTACGCGAAGAAGCGGTACCGGCCCTCGTCGTCGGCCATGTAGCCGATCGAGTAGAAGTGGATCAGCATGCCGACGCCGGTGATGAGCAGCACGAACGTCAGCGAGAGCGCGTCGATCCGCAGCCCGAAGTCGATCTGCAGCGCGCCGGCCGGGATCCACGAGTACAGCTTGGTGTCCGTCGCGGTGCTCGTGTCCGCGGTGAAGAACAGGATCAGGCCGTAGACGAAGGCCAGGGTGACGGTGGCACAGCCGAGCAGATGCCCCCACGCCTTCGCGCGCTTGCCCGCCAGAAGCAGGATCAGGGCGCCGAGGGCAGGGAAGGCCACCAGCAGCCACGATGATGCGGTCACTCGGCGATCCTTTCAGTGGCGCGAAGCGCCTCCGTTGAGGGTGGGCGGTGGGGATGAGGCGGCACTAGTACTTCAGCAGGTTGGTGTCGTCGACCGAAGCCGAGCGCCGGGTGCGGAAGATGGCCATGATGATCGCCAGGCCGACCACGACCTCGGCGGCCGCCACGACCATGACGAAGAACGCCATGATCTGGCCGTCGAGCCCGCCGTTGATCCGGGCGAACGTGACCAGCGACAGGTTCACGGCGTTGAGCATCAGCTCGATGCACATGAACACGACGATCGCGTTGCGCCGCACCAGCACGCCGACCGCGCCGAGCGCGAACAGCAGCGCCGACAGCAGCAGGTAGTACGTCGGGGTCATTCCTTCTCCCCCTGGGTTTCCGAAGAGTCCGAGCCGACCAGCGCGTGCGCGTCGGGGTGCGGCGTGTCGTCCGCCACCAGCTTGCGTTCCTTCGCCAGCTCGATCGCCGAGGTGGACTCGATGATCGCCGAGAGGGACTCCGGGGCGATCGAGCCGTCCGGGAGCAGCGCCGGCGTCGCGACCGAGTTGGCGGTGGCGAAGACACCCGGGCCGGGCAGCGGCGAGGGCCGGTCGTGCTCACCGCGGAAGCGCAGCAGCACGAGCTCCTTCTGCGTGAGCTTGCCGCCCTTGCCGTGCCGGTCGGTGAAGGCCAGCACCATCGCGCCGATGGCGGCGGTGATGAGCAGCGCCGACGTCAGCTCGAAGGGGAACAGGTAGTCGGTGAAGATCAGCCGGCCCAGGCCCTTCGGCCCGCCGCCCGCGGACGACGTCGAGTCGAGCGGGATCGCCGGGGTGACGTTGGCCAGCGCCCGGTAGATGCCGGTCGCCAGCAGCGCGGCCATCCCGATGCCGAGCACGGTGGCGGCGAGCCGCTGTCCACGCAGGACCTCGACGACCGAGTCGGAGCTCTCGCGGCCGACCAGCATCAGCACGAACAGGAACAGCATCATGATCGCGCCGGTGTAGACGATGATCTGGGTGAAGCCCAGGAACGGCGCCGACTGGATCATGTACAGCGCGCCCAGGCTCAACATCGTGAGCACCAGCCACAGCGCCGAGTGGACGGCGTTGCGGGAGAAGATCATGCCGAGCCCGCCGAGCAGGCAGAGCGGGCCGAGGATCCAGAACGCGATGGCCTCGCCCGTCGAGACGCCGGCCGCGGCGCCCGTCGGAGCCTGGGCCAGGAGTGCGGCGATCACTTGACGCCCTCCCCGCGTGCCAGCTCGGGACCGTTGACGTAGTAGTCCTGCTCGTTCTCGCCCAGCCGCATCGGGTGCGGCGGCTGCTCCATGCCGGGCAGCAGCGGGGCGAGCAGGTCTTCCTTCGTGTAGATCAGCCGCTGGCGGTCGTCGTCGGCCAGCTCGTAGAAGTTGATCATCGTCAGCGACCGCGTCGGGCACGCCTCGACGCAGAGGCCGCAGCCGATGCAGCGCAGGTAGTTGATCTGGTAGTCCGCGCCGTACCGCTCGCCCGGGGAGAACCGGGCTTCCTCGGTGTTGTCACCGCCCTCGACGAAGATCGCGTCCGCCGGGCACGCCCACGCGCACAGCTCGCAGCCGACGCACTTCTCGAGGCCGTCCGGGTGGCGGTTCAGCTGGTGCCGTCCGTGGTACCGCGGGGCGGCGGGGGCGCCGGCCTCGGGGTACTCCTCGGTGGCGACCTTCTTGAACATCATCCCGAAGGTGACGCCGAAGCCCTTGACGGGATCAAGAAACCCCATCTTGCGCTCCTTCCTTTGCGGTACCGACGGCCGCCGGCTTGCGGCGGGCCGCCTTCGCCTCGGCCTTGGCCAAGGCCTTCTGACGCGGGGTGGTCTGCGGGACCTTGAGGTCCAGCGGCGGGACCGGGAAACCGCCGCCGGTCACCGGAATGGTCTCGCTCTCCTCTTCGCGGCCCGCCGCGCGGACGTAGAAGAACAGGGCGATGACGATGAAGATGGCGACCGCGGCGATGATGATCGACGCGGTGTTCCAGGTGATGACCTTCGCGAAGGTCACCATGACGATCCACACCAGGTTCAGCGGGACCAGGACCTTCCAGCCCAGGCGCATGAACTGGTCGTAGCGCAGGCGGGGCAGCGTGCCGCGCAGCCAGATGAACCCGAACAGCAGGATGAACATCTTCGCGAAGAACCACAGCACCGGCCACCAGCCGGTGTTGAGGACGTTGTTCCCGATCAGCGACAGCGGCCACGGGGCCATCCAGCCGCCGAGGAACAACGTCGTCGCGAACGCCGAGACGATCACCATGTTGACGTACTCGGCGAGGAAGAACATCGCGAACTTCATCGAGCTGTACTCGGTGTGGAAGCCGCCGACCAGCTCCGACTCGGCCTCGGGGAGGTCGAACGGGGCGCGGTTGGTCTCGCCGACCATCGAGATCAGGTAGATCACGAAGCTCGGGACCAGGTAGAGGAACCACGCCTTGTGCTGCGCGCCGACGATGTCGGCCAGGTTCAGCGAACCGGCCTGCAGGATCACCGCGACGATCGAGAGGCCCATCGCGATCTCGTAAGAGATCACCTGCGCCGCGCTGCGCATGCCGCCGAGCAGCGGGTACGGCGAGCCGGACGACCAGCCGGCGAGCACGATGCCGTAGACGCCGATCGAGGAGCAGGCCAGGATCACCAGCGCGCTGACCGGCAGGTCGAGCAGCTGCAGCACGGTCCGCTCGCCGAAGATCGACACGACCGGGCCGAACGGGATGGCCGACAGCGCGATCAGCGAGGGCACCACGCACATGACCGGCGCGAGGAAGTACACCTTGCGGTCGGCGGTGTCCGGGATGATCTGTTCCTTGAACGGCAGCTTGATCGCGTCCGCCAGGGACTGCAGGTAACCGTTCGGGCCGACGCGGTTGGGACCCGGCCGGTTCTGCATCCGGCCGACGGCCTTGCGCTCCCAGACGATCAGCAGGATCGTCAGGATCGGGCCGATCAGCAGGACGACCACGCACTTGAGCAGGATCAGCCACAACGGGTCGTCCGCCAGCAGCGCCGCCCGCGTCGCCGCGTCCGGGACGCTCCCGACAGCAGCCTCGGTCAACAACGGTGTCACTGTTCACCCCCAGCGAGGTTCACGACGGCGCCGTGCCCGGCGCCGAGCGTCTTGAACACGGCGGAGCCGTCGGAGTTGCCCGGCAGCCACACGACGCCGTCGGGCAGGTCCGCGATCTCCACCGGCAGCGTGATCGCACCGCGTTCGGTGCTCACCTTCACGGTCGTGCCCAGCCCTTCGGCGGTCTTCGCGGACAGCCGCGCGACCGACGTGCGCTGAGTGCCCTTCAGGTGCGGCTCGCCGTCCTGCAGCGACCCGTTGTCGATCAGCTGGCGCCAGCTCGACAGGACCGCCTGGCCGGCGCCCGGAGCCGCGGTGGCCCCGCCGGTCTCGGCGGCGACGTTGCCCCAACGCAGGGCCGAGGCCGGGGCGAGCTTCTCGAAGTCACCGCGGGCGGCCGCCGGCGTCTGCGTGAACAGGTCGGCGTCCATCTCGACGGCGAGGGTGTCGAGCACCCGGCAGTCCGGCAGGGCGCCGGTGCCCTCGAGGGTGACGTCGAACGGGCGGGTGCGGCCCTCCCAGTTGAGGTAGCTGCCCGCCTTCTCGTCGGAGGCGGCCACCGGGAGCACGACGTCCGCGCGCTCGGTCACCGCGCTGTGGCGGAGTTCGAGGCTGACGACGAAGCCGGCGCCGTCCAGCGCGCGCAGCGCGAGGTCCGGGTCCGGCAGGTCGAACGGGTCGACGCCACCGACGATCAGGCCGCCGAGCTCACGGCCCGAAGCAGCCTGCAGGATGCCGGTGGTGTCGCGACCCGGCGTGGCCGGGATCGGGACGCCCCAGGCGTTTTCGACGGCGACGCGGGCCGCGTCGTCGCCCACCCGGTGCCCACCCGGCAGCAGCGTCGGCACGCAGCCGGTCGCCAGCGCGCCCCGGTCGCCGGCGCGGCGCGGGATCCACGCGAGCCGGACGCCGGTGCGCTCGACCAGGTCGTGCAGCGCGGAGAACAGACCGGGCACCTGGGCGGCGCGCTCGCCGACCAGGACGATGGCGCCTTCGCCGCGGAGCCCCTCGTCGAGGTCCGGCGCGTGCTTGGCGATGGCTTCGACGGCCGCGGCCTCCTGGCCGGGGACGCAGGCGAGCAGCTCGCCGAACGTCTTGCGCACCGACGACGTCGTCCACTGTCCCAAGTGGACGACCCGGGTGCGGTTCCTGCGGGCCGCCTTGCGCAGCCGCAGGAACACGATCGGCGCCTCGTCCTCGGGCTCGAACGCCACGCACAGGACCGTGCGGGCCCGCTCGATCTCGGTGAAGGTGACGCCGGACTCCGGCGTCACGCCCACGACGTGCGAGGTGAGGAAGGCCAGCTCCTCGGCCGAGTGCGGCCGGGCGCGGAAGTCGACGTCGTTGGTCTGCAGCGCGACGCGGGCGAACTTCGAGTACGCGTAGGCGTCCTCGACGGTCAACCGGCCACCGGGCAGGACGCCGACGCCGCCGTTCGCGCGGGCCTCGACGAGACCGGCGGCCGCGGCGCGCAGCGCGTCGGTCCAGGACGCTTCCGCCAGCTCACCGGTCTCGCGGTTGCGGACCAGCGGACGCCGGATGCGGTCCTCGGCGCCGGTGTAGCGGAAGGCGAAGCGGCCCTTGTCGCAGATCCACTCCTCGTTGACCTCGGGGTCGTCGCCGGCCAGCTTGCGCTGGACCTTGCCGCGCCGGAAGTCGGTGCGCTCGGCACAGCCGGACGAGCAGTGCTCGCAGACGCTTGGCGAGGACACGAGGTCGAACGGGCGGGAGCGGAACCGGTAGGCGGCGCTCGTGAGGGCGCCGACCGGGCAGATCTGGATGACGTTGCCGGAGAAGTAGGACTGGAACGGCTGGCCGGACGTCGTCCGCGAAGCCAGGTCCAGGACGTCCGCCGTCTCCGCGGTGCCGATCTGCTGGTGGGCGCCGCGTTCGAGGAGCTCGATGAACGGGTCGCCGGCGATCTCGCTGGAGAACCGGGTGCAGCGCTGGCAAAGGACGCAGCGTTCGCGGTCCAGGAGCACCTGCGTCGAGATCGGCAGCGGCTTCGGGAACGTCCGCTTCGTGTCGACGAACCGCGACTCCGTGCGGCCGTGGGCCAGCGCCTGGTTCTGCAGCGGGCACTCGCCGCCCTTGTCGCAGATCGGGCAGTCCAGCGGGTGGTTGATGAGCAGCAGCTCCATCACACCCTGCTGGGCCTTGTCCGCGACCGGCGACGTCAGCTGCGTCTTGACGACCATGCCGTCGGCGACGGTCATCGTGCAGGACGCCTGCGGCTTCGGCATCGGCCGGCCGCCCATCTCGACCTCGACCAGGCACTGGCGGCAGGCGCCCGCCGGCGAGAGGAGCGGGTGGTCGCAGAACCGCGGGATGACCGTGCCGAGGCGTTCGGCCGTGCGGATCAGCAGCTCGCCCTTGGGGGCGATGACCTCTTCGCCGTCGATGACCAGCTTCACGTGGCCCTCGGGGACCACCGTCTCGGCCGTCTCGGGCTTGTCGGGGGCGATCGTCATGATGCCTGCGCTCCCACGAGTTCGGGCTTGGTCTGTTCGTGCCGGTTCTTCTCGCACAACGCGAGGAACTCCTCGCGGAAGTACTTGATGCCGCTCTGGATCGGCGACACCGCGCCGTCGCCGAGGGCGCAGAACGACCGGCCGAGGATGTTGTCGCAGACGTCGAGGAGGGTGTCGATGTCCTCTTCGGTGCCGTGGCCCTCGACCATCCGCTCGAGGATCTGCGCCAGCCAGTACGTGCCCTCACGGCACGGCGTGCACTTGCCGCAGGACTCGTGCTCGTAGAACTGCGTCCACTTCATCACGGCCCAGGGCACCGACACGGTCTCGTTGAAGACCTGCACGGCGGTCGTGCCCAGCATCGACCCGGCTTCCGCCGCACCTTCGAAGTCCAGGGGAACGTCGAGGTGCTCGGCGGTGAACATCGGGGTGGAGGAGCCGCCCGGGGTCCAGAACTTGAGCGGGACGCCGTCCTTCATGCCGCCCGCCATGTCGAGGAGCTCGCGCAGCGTGGTACCGAGCGGGCACTCGTACTGGCCGGGCTTCTCGACGTGACCGGAGATCGAGTAGATCTTCGGGCCGGGCGACTTCTCGCGGCCCATCTCGCGGAACCAGCTCGATCCGCCGTTGACGATGAACGGCGCGCTCGCGATGGTCTCGACGTTGTTGACCGTGGTCGGCGCGGCGTAAAGACCTGCTGCGGCGGGGAACGGCGGCTTGAGCCGCGGCTGGCCACGACGGCCTTCGAGCGAGTCGAGCAGCGCGGTCTCTTCGCCGCAGATGTACGCGCCCGCGCCCGCGTGGACGGTGATCTTGAGGTCGAAGCCGGAGCCGAGGATGTTCTCGCCCAGGTAGCCCGCCGCTTCGGCCTCGCGCACGGCCGCGTTGAGGCGGCGGATGCAGTGCAGCGCCTCGCCGCGGACGTAGATGAAGCAGTGGTTGGACCGCATCGCGTACGAGGCGATGATGCAGCCCTCGATGAGCGAGTGCGGGTCCGCCATCATCAGCGGGATGTCCTTGCAGGTACCCGGTTCGCCTTCGTCGGCGTTGATCACCAGGTAGTGCGGCTTGTCGAAGTTCGGCGGCATGAACGACCACTTGATGCCGGCCGGGAAGCCCGCGCCGCCGCGGCCGCGCAGGCCGGAGTCCTTGACCAGCTGGACGAGCTGCTCCGGCGTCCCGGCCAGGGCCTTGCGGACGGCCGTGTAGCCCTCGAGCGCCTCGTACGTCCCGATCTGCCAGGAGTTCGGCGACAGCCAGCGCTTCGTGAGGACCGGCGTAATGGGATCTGCCATTACTTCTTCTCCACTTCAGGCAGCGGAACGTCTTGCGCGACGGGCGCGACCCAGCCGCGCTCCTGCGCGATCTGCGCGCCCCGCAGGGTTTCGACAGCCTGCGAAGGACCGTCGACGTCCGTGCGGTACTGGCGTTCGTCCTCCGGGAAGAACCCGGCGAGCTGCAGCTCGGCGCCCCGGAAGCTCGACAGCGGCGCGCCGCGCGTCGGGGCCGGCTTCTTGCCCGCCCGCAGCGCGTCGACCAGCGCGACGGCCTTGTCCTCGGTCTGGTTGTCGAAGTACTCGTAGTTGACCTGGATGACCGGCGCGAGGTCGCAGGCCGCGAGGCACTCGGCGTGCTCGAGGGTGACCGAGCCCGGCTCGTTCGGCGTACCCGCGGTCTCGTTGTGCCCCAGCGGGTCTTCCTCGGAACCGAGGTGCGTCTGGAGCCTCTTGTAGATCGCGTCGCCACCCATGGCCGCGCAGAGCGTGTTGGTGCAGACGCTCACGAGGTGCTCACCGCACGGCTTGCGCTTGTACATCGTGTAGAACGTCGCGACCGCGCTGACCTCGGCGTCCGACAGCTCGAGCTGCGCCGCGCAGAACGCGATGCCCTCCTGGCTGACGTAGCCCTGCACCGACTGCACGAGGTGCAGCAGCGGCAGCAGCGCCGAGCGGGACTGCGGGTAGCGCGCGATCAGGTCGTGGGCCCGCGCGACGACGCCTTCGTCGAAGATGTCTTCGAGCGGCGTGTCTTCGATGATGCCGGCGGCGACCACGGGGTCGGGCGCGATGGCGACGACGTCGACGTCCGGCCCGGCCGCGGCGTACGTCGTCGCAGCGTCCTTCGGGCCCGGTTCGGGAACAGCTGAGGTCATCGGTCCACTCCCCCCATGACGGGGTCGATCGAGGCGATCGCGGCGATCACGTCCGCGACCAGGCCGCCTTCGGCCATGGCGGGCATCGACTGCAGGTTCACGAAGCTCGGTTCGCGCACGTGGACCCGCAGCGGCCGCGTGCCGCCGTCGGACACCAGGTGCGCGCCCAGCTCGCCGCGCGGCGACTCGACCGCCGCGTAGACCTGACCCGCCGGCACCTTGAAGCCCTCGGTGACCAGCTTGAAGTGGTGGATCAGGGACTCCATCGACTGGCCCATGATCTTCTTGACGTGCTCGAGCGAGTTGCCCATGCCGTCGCTGCCGATGGACAGCTGCGCGGGCCAGGCGACCTTCTTGTCCTCGACCATGACCGGGCCCGGCTCGAGCTTCTCCAGGCACTGCTCGATGATCTTGAGGCTCTCGTGCATCTCGTGCACCCGGATCAGGTAGCGCGACCAGCAGTCGGCGCCGTTGTCGACCGGGACGTCGAAGTCGAACTCGTCGTAGCAGGAGTACGGCTCGGTCTTGCGCAGGTCCCACGGGAGGCCGGCGCTGCGCAGCACCGGACCGGTGACGCCGAGCGCGAGGCACGCGTCGACCGGCAGGTACCCGACGCCCTTGAGCCGGTTGCGCCAGATCGGCTGGCCGGTGAAGAGCTTGTCGTACAGCGGAAGGCGTTCCTTCATCGTCTTGACGAATTCGGTGACCTTCTCGCGGTAGTCCTCGGGCATGTCCTGCGCGAGGCCGCCGGGGCGGATGAACGCGTGGTTCATGCGCAGGCCGGTGAGGTGCTCCAGCAGGTGCAGGACGACCTCGCGCTCGCGGAAGCCGAGCGTCATCGCGGTGGTGGCGCCGAGCTCCATGCCGCCGGTGGCGATGTAGACCAGGTGCGAGCCGATCCGGTTGATCTCCATCAGCATCACGCGCAGCAGCTGCGCGCGGCGCGGGACCTCGATCTGGAGCAGCTTCTCGACCCCGAGGCAGTACGCCATCTCCGTGAACAGCGGCGCCAGGTAGTCCATGCGCGTCACGAAGGTGACGCCCTGGGTCCAGGTCCGGTACTCGCAGTTCTTCTCGATGCCGGTGTGGAGGTAGCCGATGACCGACCGCAGCTGCGTGACGGTCTCGCCCTCCATCTCCAGCACGAGCCGGAGCACGCCGTGCGTCGACGGGTGCTGCGGGCCCATGTTGATGACCATGCGCTCGTCGTGCGCCGCGTCGGCGATGACGTCGTCCCAGTCGCCGCCGGAGACCGAGTAGACGCGGCCTTCGGTGGTGTCGCGGGAGTCGGCGTAGTTGACGTCGTCGGTGCTGTCGCTGCCGGTCTCGGTGGTCGACGTGCCCGTGGTGACGTCGGACAGGTTCTCAGTGCTCAATTTCGCCTCCGCGGGAGGAAGTACGTCGGCGGGTGCTCACGAGTACGACCTCCGCTGGTCCGGCGGCGGGATCTCCGCGCCCTTGTATTCGACCGGGATCCCGCCGAGCGGGTAGTCCTTGCGCTGGGGGTGACCGTCCCAGTCGTCCGGCATGAGGATGCGGGTCAGCGCCGGGTGGCCGTCGAAGACGATGCCGAACATGTCCCAGGCCTCGCGCTCCTGCCAGTCGGCGGTCGGGTAGAGCCCGACCAGCGACGGCACGTGCGCGTCCTCGACGTCGAGGGTGACCTCGAGGCGGATCCGGCGGCGGTAGGTCAGCGACGTGAAGTGGTACACCGCGTGCAGCCGCTGCGGGACGTCGACGCCGTAGTCCACACCGGACACCGAGGACAGCAGCTCGAAGCGGAGACCGCCGTCGTCACGCAGCACCTTCGCGATCGCGGGCAGCTGCTCGCGGGCGACGTAGAAGGTGATCTCGCCGCGGTCGACCGTGGTCTGCAGGATCGCTTCGGCGGGGATCTTGTGGTCCGACAGGGCCGCGTAGAACTCGTCGGCGAACTGGTCGAACCAGCCGCCGTACGGGCGCTCGGCCGGCGCGGGGCTGTAGGCCGGGAGCCGGACGCCGCCGTAGCCGGAGGTGTCGCCGGAGCCGTGCACGCCGAACATGCCCTGGCGTTCGCGGCCGGTGACTACGGGCTCGGCCGCGCCGGGACCCTTGGCCGTCAGCCCGGTTTCGGCGCGTTCGGCGCTGGACTGCTCTTCGCCGGGTTGGGGGTTCTCAGTCATCGCTCTACTTCTTCGCGTACTTGATCGACGACGCGACGAGCTCGGTGCGGGCCCCGCTGGCGGCGCGGATGGCGGCGCGGCGGGCGTTGATCGGCTCGTCCTGGATCTTGGCGTGCAGCTTGAGGATCGCGTCCAGCAGCATCTCCGGCCGCGGCGGGCAGCCGGGCAGGTACATGTCGACCGGCACGACGTGGTCGACGCCCTGGACCACGGCGTAGTTGTTGAACATGCCGCCGGAGGAGGCGCAGACGCCCATGGCGAGCACCCACTTGGGCTCAGCCATCTGGTCGTAGATCTGACGCAGGACCGGCGCCATCTTCTGGGTGACCCGGCCGGCGACGATCATCAGGTCGGCCTGCCGCGGCGTCGCGCTGAAGCGCTCCATGCCGAAGCGGGCGATGTCGTAGCGGGAGCCGCCGACGGTCATCATCTCGATCGCGCAGCAGGCGAGCCCGAAGGTGGCCGGCCACATCGAGTTCTTCCGCGACCAGTTGACGAGACCTTCGAGACTGGCCAGCAGGATGCCGTTGGGGAGTTTCTCTTCGAGGCCCATGGGTCTAGTTCCAATCCAGGCCGCCGCGCCGCCACACGTAGGCGTACGCGAAGCCGACCGTCGCGATGAACAGCAGGATCTCCACCAGGCCGAAGGTGCCCAGCGCGTCCGCCTGCACGGCGAACGGGTAGAGGAAGACCATCTCGATGTCGAACAGGATGAACAGCATCGCGGTGATGTAGTACGCCACCGGCATCCGGCCGCCGCCGACGAGCGGCTGCGGGGACGGCTCGATCCCGCACTCGTACGCGGCGAGCTTGGCCTTGTTGTAGCGGCTGGGGCCGACGAGCGGGCCCAGCAGCACCGACAGCACGGCGAAGCCGAGCGCCAGGACGAACAAGATCACGATGGGCAGGTAGGGCTTCAGGCTGGGGGCCTCTTGCGCCAGCTGCACCGTGTCGGTTCGGGTCAGCAACGTCAGCACGGGGTCTTCGCCATCCTTTCCGCGCCGATGCGGTTGTGCTTGTGGTGGGAACCGCTTGGCCTCGTCGGCACCCTAAGGGACCTGGGTCACACCGCCGAGGGTCAGGGTCTCCTTACGGCCCGTGGCTGGACCGCGCGGTGCTTGTGAAATAGTTCACAAGCCACTCGTCGCGGATGTGAAGGGATTCACAAAGCATGGGGGGAGTGTAGGACGCGACTCACATTCTTGTCCCTAGACCCCCATGTTATAAGGGTGACCTAACCTCCGGCGCCAACGTTGTCACGGCTCGGCAACGGCCCGCGCGCGACCTGCGCGAAGGCCTCTCGAGATAGCCCGTCGGCCGGACAATCCGGGCGCTGACCTGTGACCGATCCCACTGGCCGTACGGCCAACTTGCTACGCCACCCGAGTGTCCGCACGCGAAAAGCGCCCCAATGTGGCCTTCGGTGCGTTCAACGCACCCAAGGGGCCCTTCGGTGCGTTGAACGCAACCAAGGCCGCCTTGGGGCGCTCGGGAACTCGGGTCAGCGGGGGGTGGGGGTGGCGCGGGCCAAGGCCGAGATCAGGCGGTCGACGCCGTCGCCGCCCTTGGCGTCGTAGCAGCCTGACAAACCCTTGTAGACCAGCGGCAGGAGCTTGTTGATGCGCAGCCCGTACTTCGTGCAGGCGTGCATGATCTTCGGCTTGCCGATGATCCGCGCGAACACGTTCCCCAGCCGGTAGTAGCCGCCCATCAGCTCGCCGACCGCGCGCGGGTACGCCTCCAGCGCCCGCTCGCGCGAAGGTCCTTCGCGCCGGGCCAGGGCCTGGACGACGACCTCCGCCGCGATCTGCGCGGACTCCATCGCCGCGGAGATGCCTTCGCCGTTGAACGGGCTGACCATGCCGCCCGCGTCGCCCAGCAGCAGGAGCCCGTCGCGGTAGTGCGGGGTGCGGTTGAAGCCCATCGGGAGGCCGGCGCCGCCGACCTTGCCGATCGCGTTCTCCTCGCGGTAGCCCCACTCCTCCGGCGTCCCGTCGAGCCACTGGCGCAGCAGCGCCCGGTAGTCCGTGTTCCGGAACGACGCCGACGTCGAGAGCATTCCCAGGCCGACGTTCACCGTGCCGTCGCCGAGCGGGAACGCCCAGCCGTAGCCCGGCAGCAGCTTCGGGTCCCGCGGGTCCGAGCGGTCCCACAGCTCGAGGTGCCCCTCGATGAACGGGTCGTCGTGGCGCGGGCTCTTGTAGTACTGGCGCACCGCCACGCCCATCGGGCGCTTCTCGTTCTTCTGGATGCCCACGCTCAGCGCGAGCCGTGCGGACACGCCGTCGCAGGCCAGGACCAGCGGCGCGCGGTAGTGCACCGGCGTCCGCTCCGGGCCGACCTTCGCCTCGACACCGACCACGCGCCCGGCCGGGCTGGTGATCGCGCCGGTGACCGTGGTGCGCTCGTACAGCCGCGCGCCCGCCTTCACCGCGAGCTTCGCGAGGAGGTCGTCGAAGTCGTGGCGGGTCCGGGAAACGCCGTACGGCGGGTAGCTGGTCAAGTCCGGCCAGTCGAGCTCCAGCGTCAGGTCGCCGGTGAGGATCCGCAGGCCGCGGCTGTGCACCCAGCCGGCTTCCTCGCTCGTGTCGATGCCGAGGTCGATGAGCTGCTTGACGCCGCGCGGGGTCAGGCCGTCGCCGCAGACCTTCTCGCGGGGGAACTCGGTCTTCTCCAGCAGCAACACGTCGACGCCCGCTCGGGCCAGGTAGGTCGCGACGGTGGATCCTGCGGGCCCGGCGCCGACGACGATGACTTCGGCGTCCTGGTCAGGGCTACGACGACTCATACCGCGAGTTTAGGCAGGCTTCTTCGCGCGGTGGATCGCCACGACGCCGAATGTGAGGTTCAACCACTCGACGTCGGTCCAGCCCGCGCTCGCGATGATCTCGCCGAGCGTGCGCTGGTCCGGCCAGGCCAGCATCGATTCGGCCAGG
Organism: Amycolatopsis sp. NPDC051061; assembly: GCF_040682935.1. Classification (NCBI taxonomy): domain Bacteria; kingdom Bacillati; phylum Actinomycetota; class Actinomycetes; order Pseudonocardiales; family Pseudonocardiaceae; genus Amycolatopsis; species Amycolatopsis sp. NPDC051061. The sequence goes on along the minus strand of NZ_JBFBBZ010000009.1, from coordinate 96,237 downwards.
TAGGAGTACGCCTCGGGGTTCGACGACGTCCGCTTGCCGACCCAGGTCAGCAGCTTCAGCATGAACCGCCGGTGGATGAACCGGATCGGGGCGAACGGCGGCGTCGAGACCTCGCAGATCACCAGCCGGCCGCCCGGCTTGACCACGCGGGCGATCTCGGTGAGCGCCGCCTTCGTGTCGACGAAGTTGCGCAGCGCGAGGGAGATCGTCACGGCGTCGAAGCTCTCGTCGGCGAACGGCAGGTTCAGCGCGTCCGCCGCGACCATCGGGACCTTGCGGTGCAGCCCGGCGCGCAGCATGCCGAACGAGAAGTCCGCGGCCAGGCACCAGGCGCCACCGCGGGCGTACTCGACGGTGGACACCCCGGTGCCGGCGGCGAGGTCCAGGACCTTCTCGCCACGGCGGGCGTCGAGCACGCGGGCGGTGGTGGTGCGCCAGCGCCGGTCGAAGCCGAAGGTCATGAACGAGTTCGCCCGGTCGTACCCGTCCGCGACGCCGTCGAACATCGCGGCGACTTCGTGCGGGTCCTTGTCCAGGCTTGCGCGTGACATGACCTGAGATTAGTCGCGCGGCTTGGTGAAGCTCGCGAGCACCAGCCAGATGAGCCCGCCGAAGCGTCCCACCGGGATCAGCGGGTAGAGCGCCGGCGTCAGCATGCCGAAGATCGAGAGCCCGGCCGCCGCGGCGACGACGTAGCCGGTGATCGCCGGCCATCTCGCCTGGGTTCCCGCCACGGCGGCGATGAGGAGCGCGAGGGGCACGGCGAACCCGAAGGCGCCGCTCGCGAAGGCCAGCGACGTGAAGGGGCGGGCGACGTCCGGAATCTGGGCGGCCGTCCAAGTGGCGAGGCCGCTGAGCAGGAGCGAGCCCGAGGCGAGCAGGCCACCGGCGAAGCCGAGCCGCGGCGGTCCGGCCGCCGCGGTCCAGGTCGCGAGGGACAGCCCGGCGCCGAAGACGACCAGGGCCAGCAGCTGGACGAGGCCCTGGTGGGTGGCGTTGTAGGCGGCGACGTCGGCGGCGGACGAGTCCGGGCGGCTGCCGGTGGCGCCCAGGACTCCCCCGGCGACGGTGAACAGGCCGTAGGCGACGACTGCAATTCGTTTCATGACGTAAACGATTACACTGGTGTAATCAATTGTCAACGACTATCGTTCCGGCCATGGAAGGCTCCCCGTTCGGCAGCGCGTTCCTGCTCGCCCAGGTCGGCGCGCACGCGGCGATGCGGTTCACCGAGCGGATCGGCGAGCTGGACCTGACGCCGCCGCAGGTCGGGCTGCTGCGGCTGGTCGCGTCGCGGCCCGGGCAGAGCCAGCAGGCGCTGGCGAAGCAGCTCGGCACGCCGGCGACGCGGCTGGTCCCGCTGGTCGACGGCCTGGAGAAGCGCGGCCTGATCGAGCGTCGGCGCAACGCGGAAGACCGGCGGCTCTACGCGCTGGAGCTGAGCTCAGCCGGTCGGGAGCTGATGGGCCGCATCGCCCGGACAGCGGCGGCCCACGACCGCACGATCACCGCGGCGCTCACCGACGACGAGCGCGCGACGCTCCACACCCTCCTGACGAAGATCGCCGACGACCAGGGCCTCACCCCAGGCGTCCACCCCGGCTACGCGCGTCCCTGAAAAGTGCCAGGTCAGCGGAAGGCGGCCAGCATTCCGGCCACTGCGGCCGCCCAGGTGAACTCCTCCGCCCGCGCCCGGGCCGCCGCGCGGCGCACGTCCTCCGGGCTCTCGAGCAGGTCCGTCACCGCCGAGGCGAACGCGGGCGCGTGGTCGTCGACCGCCGCGCCGCAGTCCGGGCGCACGATCTCCCGCAGCGCCGACGACGCCGACACCACCACCGGCGTCCCCGAGGCCAGTGCCTCCAGCGCCGCCAGCCCGAACGTCTCGTGAGGACCGGGCGCGAGGGAGACGTCCGCGCTGGCCAGCAGCCGCGCGACCTCGCCGCGGCCGGACAGGAACCCCAGGAACGTCACCGGCAGCCCCCGCGCGCGCCGCTCCAGCGCGCGTCGCCGCGGCCCGTCCCCGGCGACGGCAAGCCGGACCCGCGCGCCCGCCTCCGTCAGCTCCGCGACAGTGTCCACGCTGCGTTCCACGTGCTTCTCCGCCGAGAGACGTCCACAGTGGACGAGGAGCGCGTCCGCTCCCCCGGCGAGGCCGGTGCGCCAGCCGTCGTCGCGCATGGCGGGCCGGAACGTCGTGAGGTCGACGCCGAGCGGCACCCGGTGGACGTTCGGCGCGGCGATCCGGTCGAACTCGGCGCGCGCGAACGCCGTCGTGCAGACGACCGTGTCGTAGCTCGCGGCCATCCGGCGGTTCGCGGCGTCGGCGACGCGGCGCGCGACCGGCTCGGGCAACAGGAACTGCTCCAGCAGCCGGTCGAGGCGCTCGTGGGAGATGACCGTGCTCGGGACGCCGTGCCGCCGCGCCCAGCCGCCCATCCCCCGCAGCGTCAACCGGTCCGACACCTCCAGCCGGTCGGGTTCGAGTCTTCGCAGGACCGCGCGGACGCGGTGCGGGTCGACGGCGCGGTAGCCGCCGGTGCCCGGGAGCTTCGGCGCCGGCAAGGAAAACCGGCGGACTCCGGTCGGCAGGACCTCGTCGGCGTAGCGCGTGCCGGGCACGACGAGCGTCACCTCGTGGCCGCTCGCGACGTACCCGGCGCCGAGGTGGTGCAGTGCCGTGCGCAGCCCGCCCGAGCGCGGCCCGTAGAAGTTCGCGAGCTGGACGATGTGCATGTCAGGCCGCGCGGGCGGCCCGGCCCTGCACGGCTTCGTAGTGCCCCATCAGCTCGCGGCAGACGGCGGGCCAGGTGCGGCCGAGCACGACCTTGCGCGCCTTCTCGCCGAGCCTCGCCCGCAGCGCGGGGTCGCGCAGGGCGTCGACCTTCTCGACGAGCGCCGGGCCGAACCCCGCGCGGTCGGCGGGCAGCAGGTAGCCGGTGCGGCCGGGCAGGACGAGGTCCTTCGGGCCGCCCGCGTCCGGCGCGAGCACCGGCAGGCCGGACGCCATCGCCTCCTGCACCGCCTGGCAGAACGTCTCGTGCGGGCCGGTGTGGACGAAGACGTCGAAGCTCGCGTACGCCTTCGAGAGCTCGTCGCCGTACTTCGCGCCGAGAAAGGCCGCGCCGGGCAGCTGTTCCTTGAGCGAGGGCACCGCCGGGCCGTCGCCGACGACGACCACGCGGACTCCGGGCATCCCGGCCAGCGCGGCCAGCCGGTCGACCTCCTTCTCGGGCGCCAACCGGCCGACGAACCCGACGAGCAGCTCGCCGTTCGGCGCCAGCTCGGCCCGCAGCGCCGCGTCGGCGTGCTCCGGGGAGAACCGTTCGATGTCGACGCCCCGCGCCCAGCGGTGCACGCGCGGGACGCCGTGCAGCTCCAGCTGCTCGACCGCGTCGCTGGACGGGGCGAGGGTCCGGTCGGCGCGGGAGTGCAGCCGCCGCACCCAGCGCCAGGCGGCCCGCGCGGCGATGCCGAAGCCGTACGCGGCGGCGAACCCGGCGATGTCGGTCTGGTAGACGGCGATCGACGGCACCCGCAGCCGGCGCGCCGCGGCCAGCCCGCGCGCGCCCACCACGAACGGCGAGGCCAGGTGCACGACGTCCGGGCCGAACGCGGCCAGCGCGTTCAGCACCGTGCGCGTCGGCACGCCGATCGGCAGGGAGTTGACGCCGGGGAAGTCGAGCGCGGGGATCCGGACGACCGGGGCGCCGCGGTAGGAGTCCGGGCCGGGGCCAGGAGCGATGATCAGCACGTCGTGGGCGCGTTCGCGCAGGTGCTCGACGACCCGCAGGACGGAGTTGGTCACGCCGTTCACCTGGGGCAGGAAACTTTCGGTGACTATGGCGACTCGCACGTCTTGGACGATCGCACCCGATCCTGGCGACGGCGTGACACCTCGGCCAACGCTGCCGGAACAGATCGGCCACGACATGTCATCTCAAGGTCGTGTCCCGGAAACCAGCGGGACCCAGACTAAGCAGGCATGACCCTCTTGTCCTCCCGGCCGCCGCGGCCCGTCGAGCCCGGCCTGCTGTCGAGGGCGCTCGAAGTGGCCGGACGGCTGGCCAACGACGCCACCGACGTGATCACCGCGACCGCCGGCCGCGGCGCGCACCCTTCCACCCTGGACTCCCCGTTCGACTGGGTCACCGACACCGACCGGATCCTGGAGCGGCACACGCGCCGCGTCCTGACGGCGGAGTTCCCGGGCATCCCGGTGGTGGGCCACGAGTTCGGCGCCGACCACGGCGCGGACGTCGCCGAGTACCGCTGGGTGGTCGACTCGGTGGACGGCACGGCGAATTACGTGGCGGGAGTGCCGTGGTGCGCGTACAGCCTGGCGCTGGTCGACGCGGCGGGGCCGGTGGTGGGGGTGGTGGCGGACCCGTACCGCGCCCAGATCTACGCGGCCGCGCGCGGCCGGGGGGCCCGCGCGAACGGCAAGCCGGTCCGGCTGACGGACCGCTGCGTGACGGCGGGAGCGCTGGTCTGCACGGAGTTCGCGCGGCGAGGCCCGTGGCCGGGAATGGGCGGATTCATCGAGCGCGCGGCGGCGGCGCACGCGGGGGTGCGGGTGCTGGGGTCGGCGGCGTTGTCCATCGCCCAGGTCGCGCTGGGGCACGCGGCCGCGGCGGTGCTGCACAGCTATCACGAGTGGGACGTGGCCGGGTCCGTGGCGATGGCCATCGAGGCTGGGGCCGTGGTGCTGGACAAGCACGGGGAGGACACGGCGCTGCCGACGGACGGCTTGCTGGTGGCGGCGCCGGGGGTGGCGGACGAGGTGCTGGGGTGGTGGCAGGAGACGGCCGGGACAGGCTGAGTTGTCCACATCGGGTCCGGTTGTCCACAGATTTGCCGCGTCACCCCTTCGGGGAGCCCGGTGCCGATAAGCTGGGACAGGGCACGGCCCCCAGGGTGTGGCGGGGTTCTGTCCCGTCAGGCGGCGGCCGGAACCTCGGCGTGAGCCCGCTTGTTCAGCCGCCGGATCCACCACAGCACCGGCCCCGCCACCAGCCACGTGAAGAACACGAAGCTCCCCAGCGGCAGCAGCGTCAACGTCGCCGACCGGCCGGCCACCCGGGCCAGCTCCGGGTCCGTCGCGTCGTACTCGATGCGGACCAGCTGGCCCGCCGCCAGGCCGTCCGGGTACAGGACGCCGTTCGCCGGGCTGTGGACGATGCCGTCCGGGGTCTCGAAGTGGATGATCGTGCGGTCGAACGCCACCGAATCGACCGTCGCGTTCGCCGTGCCGAGCTGGGCCGCGATCGCGCCGTCGTTGCGGATCGCCGCGAACAACAAGCACACGCACATGACGGTGAGGAGCGAGGCGACGCCGAGGGTGACCCACCACCCGACGCGCCTCACCCGCTCACCTCTCGTGCTCACGCCGCGAGCGTAGCGGTCTCGCTCAGTGCGCGTGTTCGGCGGCGAGATTCCGGTGGTTCGCCTGAATCTGGTCGAACGACTTCGGCTTCACCGAGGCCGCACGCGCGGTGAACGCCGCCGGCGAAGCGCCGTTCGGGCCCACCGAAGGCTTGCCGGCCGTGTACAGCCACGTCTGGAACAGGTCGTACAGCGGCTTGCCCGAAACCTTCTCGGCCAGCGCGATGAACTCCTGGATCCGGCCGTCCTTGCCGCCCTTCTGGACCTGCCAGGCCTGAAGGATCTTGAAGAACGCTTCGTCGCCGACGGCCGTCCGCAGCGCCTGCAGCGTCAGCGCGCCGCGGTCGTACACGGCGTTGTCGAACTGGTTGTCCGCGCCCGGGTCGGCCGGGACGAGCTTCCACAGGTCGCCGTCGGCCGGGTTGGAGTCGTACGTGTACTGCGCGAGCTCGGCGACCGTGCCCTCGCCCTCGTGCTCCGACCACAGCCACTCCGCGTAGGACGCGAAGCCCTCGTTCAGCCAGATGTCGCTCCAGCGGCCGAGCGAGACGTTGTCGCCGAACCACTGGTGGGCGTTCTCGTGCGCGATCAACGTCGTGTTGGAGCCCGCCGCGAAGTTGCGCGCGCCGTAGGTCGGCCGGGTCTGGTTCTCCAGCGAGAACGTGATGCCGGTGGTGACGACACCGCCCTCGGCCTCGAACGGGTACGGCCCGAACTGCGTCGCCAGGAACGCGTCGATCTCCGGCGTCCGCTCGACGCTGGCCTTCGCCGCGTACAGCGAGTCGCCGAGGTCGGAGCCGTACGCCGTGATGAACGGCTTGCCGTCCGGCGTGGTCGACTGGTTCAGCTCGTACTTGCCGACGATGAACGACGTCAGGTACGTGGCCTGCGGCTTCGTGCTGCGCCACTGCCAGCGGGTCCAGCCGGCGCGGCTCTTCGTCTTGCGGACGAGCGTGCCGTTGGTGACGGCGACGTTGTCGTCCGGCGCCTCGATGGAGACGTCGTAGGTCGCCTTGTCGGTCGGGTGGTCGTTGGCCGGGAACCACCAGGCCGAGCTCTGCGGCTCGTCGACGCCGAGGGCGCCGAAGGAGCCCTTCTTCCAGGCGTTGAGGCCGTCGACCCGCTCGGTCGACGGGGTGTCGGAGTAGGCGACGACGACGGTCGCGGTCTGGCCCTTGAGCAGCGGCTGCGCCGGGGTGACGACGAGTTCGCCGTTGCCGTTCTGGTTCGCGAACTGCGCCGGGCGGTTGTTCACCAGCACGCTCGACGCCTTGAGCGCGAAGTCCAGGTCGAACCGCGAAAGGTCCTGCGTGGCGGTGAGCAGCAGCGTCGTCGTGCCCGCCAGCACGTCGCTCGCGGGCTGGTAGGTCAGGCGGATGTCGTAGTGCAGCACGTCCGTCCCGCCGTTGCCGGCGTTCGGGTAGTACGAGTCACCGACACCGGGCGCGCCGGGTGCCGGAGCCGCACTGGCGGTGCCGGCGAGCAGCACCGAGGCGACCCCGGCCGCGAGCACACCGAGGCCGGTGCGAGTTCTTGCACGCATTCGAATCCCTCCAACGGGTGAGGTTCAGCGCGCTCGAACGTAGCCAGCCAGGGAGGTGCCAGGTACAGCCAAAGGAAGGTTCTTGCCTACTGGGATCAAGATCGGAAACCGGTTGACGTGGCGGTTCGTCCCGATCAACCGGCCGAACCCCGCGGGTCAGACCGCCGACACCGCGCCGGACACCGCGGCCCGCAGCCGGCCGTGCAGGTCCCGGTGCCGCGACCGGTCCACCCGCACCTCCACCACCCGCAGCCCCGGCGCCGGCCGCAAGGCCGCGCGGAACTCCGTCAGCGTCTCCGCCACCACGTGCGGCACCCGGTACCCGGCGCACAACGCGCCCAGGTCCGCGCCGTGCGGTGTCCCGAACACCCGCTCGAAGCTCGCCGCGTGCTCCGGTGCGCCCTGCTCCAGCAGCGAGAAGATGCCGCCGCCGTCGTCGTTGCACACCACGATCGTCAGGTCCGGGCGCTGCTCCGCCGGGCCCGTCAGCAGCCCCGACGCGTCGTGCAGGAACGTCAGGTCGCCCAGCAGCGCGTACGACGGGCCGCGGTGGACGTACGCCGCGCCGATCGCCGTCGAGACCGTGCCGTCGATGCCCGCCACCCCGCGGTTGCGGTGCACCAGGACGTCCGGGCGGAGCCGGCCGGCCAGCGCCACGTCGCGCGTCGGGTTGGACGAGCCCACCACCAGCAGCGAGTCGGCCGGCAGCGCGTCCACCAGCTCGGACGCCACCCGCAGCCCCGAAGGCCACGGCTCCGCGTCCAGCACCGCCGAAACCGCCGACGACGCCGCCGCGTCGGCGCGGCGCCAGCTCGCCAGCCACTCCGGGTCGGCCGGCTTCGTCGGCTCGTCGAACCACTGCCCGACCTGCCGGACGTTGTGCGCGGGCGCCGGCCAGTCCGAGTCCGGGCGCACCAGCAGGACCTCGACCGACGGGTCGGAGATCACTTTCTGGATCTGCCGGAACACGGTCGGCCGGCCGAGGCAGAGCACCTGCTCCGGCTTGTGCTTGGCGATGAACTCCTCTACACCCAGCAGCCACGCGCCGGACGAGATCGCCGTGCCGCCGGACAGCCCCAGCCCGCCGGTCTCCGACACCACCGGCCAGCCGTGCTGCTCGGCCCACTCGCTGGCCGCCTGGACGCCGGTGTCGCACGCGATCACCAGGCCGTGGCGCGCCGAAGGCACCACGAACGACGGCAGCGCGCCGAAGTCCGGCAGCTCGGTCCAGCGGGACCCGTCGGGACGGCCGTCGAGCGATTCGTACCATTCGCCGTCGTCGTCGAGGTCCGGCACCAGCGGCTCGCGGAACGGGATGTTCAGGTGCACCGGCCCGCAGCGCCACTCGCCGTAGGCCGCGTTCCAGGCCCGGCAGATCTGGCTGCGCCAGTACGAGTTCTGGCCGGCCCGCCTCTCGGCGACGGCCAGCTCGTCGAAGTAGCGGGCGGCGCCGCCGTAAAGCTGGTGCTGGTCGATGACCTGGGACGCCCCGGCCGCGCGCAGCTCGGGCGGCCGATCGGCGGTCAGGACGATCAGCGGGACGCCGGCGCGGTCGGCCTCCAGCACCGCCGGGTGGAAGTTCGCGGCCGCGGTGCCGGACGTGCAGAGCACGGCTACCGGACGGCCGGTGCGCGCGGCGATGCCCAGGGCGAGGAAGGCGGCGCCGCGCTCGTCGATGCGGACGTGGAGCCGGAGCTTCCCGGCGGCCGCCGCGTCATACAGCGCGATGGACAGCGGCGCGTTGCGGGAGCCCGGGCAGAGGACGACGTGCGAGACGGTGTTGCGGACGAGTTCGTCGACGATGACCCTGGCCTGCGCGGTGGAAGGGTTCACCGGCAGGCGCCAAACAGATCGGATATGTCCACAGGTCCTATTCTCCCAAACGTGGATGACGCCCGAGTTTCCGAGCTGTTCGACCCCGCCGCGTGGACCGAGGTCGAAGGTTTCGCCTTCACCGACATCACCTACCACCGCTCCGCTGAGAACCGCGGCGGCAAACGCGTGGTGCGCGTCGCGTTCGACCGTCCGGAGGTTCGCAACGCCTTCCGGCCGCACACCGTCGACGAGCTCTACCGGGCGCTGGACCACGCCCGGATGAGCTCGGACGTCGGCTGCGTCCTGCTCACCGGCAACGGCCCCTCGCCCAAGGACGGCGGGTGGGCGTTCTGCTCCGGTGGTGACCAGCGTATTCGCGGACGCTCCGGGTATCAGTACGCGAGCGGCGAGACCTCCGACACGGTGGACCCCGCGCGGGCCGGCCGGCTGCACATCCTCGAGGTCCAGCGGCTGATCCGGTTCCTGCCGAAACCGGTGATCGCGGTCGTGCCGGGCTGGGCCGCGGGCGGCGGGCACTCCCTGCACGTCGTGTGCGATCTCACGCTCGCCTCGGCCGAGCACGCGAAGTTCAAGCAGACCGACGCCGACGTCGGCTCGTTCGACGGCGGCTACGGCTCGGCTTACCTGGCGAAGATGGTCGGGCAGAAGTTCGCCCGCGAGATCTTCTTCCTCGGCCGCGAGTACTCCGCCGAGCAGATGCACCAGATGGGCGCGGTGAACGCGGTCGTCCCGCACGCCGACCTCGAAAAAGAGGCCCTGACCTGGGCGTGGGAGATCACCCGCAAGTCGCCGACGGCGCAGCGCATGCTCAAGTACGCGTTCAACCTCACCGACGACGGCATGGTCGGCCAGCAGCTGTTCGCCGGCGAGACCACGCGCCTGGCGTACATGCAGGACGAAGCCGTCGAAGGCCGTGACGCCTTCCTCCAGAAGCGCGACCCCGACTTCGAGGACGTCCCCTATTACTACTGAGCTGCTCCCCGTCCACCTCGACGGCTCGCCCGAAGCGCTCGAAGCGCTGAAGGGAGCCGTCGCGGACGCTCTGGGCGGCGGCCTGGCCGTACTGCCCTTCACCGACCCCGCGCTGCGCGACGCGATGACGCCGGACGAGCCCGCCGAGCCGGACACCGCCGTCGTCATCGCCACTTCGGGCTCGACCGGCGCGCCCAAGGGCGTGCTGCTCTCGGCCCGCGCGCTGACCGCGTCCGCCGAGGCCACGCACGCGCGCCTCGGCGGGCCGGGGCACTGGCTGCTCGCGACCCCGGCGCACTACATCGGCGGCCTGCAGGTGCTGGTCCGGTCGCTGCTGGCGGGCACTGAGCCCGCGTTCCTGACCGGCGCCGGCTTCCGGCCGGACGACTTCGCCGCCGCGGCCGCGAAGCTGAAAGGCGGCCCGCGGTACACGGCTTTGGTGCCGACCCAGCTCGTCCGGCTGCTCGACGACGGCGGCGCCGGGCTGGCCGCGGCGAAGGCGTTCGACGCGATCGTGGTCGGCGCGGCGGCGACGTCGGCGGCCCTGCGCGAGCGCGCGGCCGACGCCGGCGTCCGGATCGTGCCCGCGTACGGGATGAGCGAGACCGCGAGCGGCTGCGTCTACGACGGCTTCCCCCTCGACGGCGTCCGCGTCGACGTCACCGGGGACCGGATCCGGATCGCCGGCGACGTCCTCGCGCACGGCTACCGGCTTCGGCCCGATCTCACGGCGGAGTCCTTCAGCGACGGCTGGTTCACGACGTCCGACCGTGGGGTTCGTCACGACGACGGCCGGATCGAGGTCCTCGGCCGGGCCGACGACATGATCAACACCGGCGGCGTGAAGGTGTCCGCCCACGCGATCGAGCGGGTGCTCGGCGCTCGGCCGGGCGTGCGGGACGCGTGCGTCGTCGGGCTGCCGGACCCGGAATGGGGCGAGGCCGTCGTGGCGCTGGTCGTCCCGGAAGGTGAACCTCCCGAAGCGGACGAACTGCGCGCGGCGGTCCGGGCCGAGCTGGGCGCGGCGGCCACGCCGAAACGCGTCGAGTACGGCGCTGAGCTGCCTCTTCGCGGTCCGGGCAAGATCGATCGCGCGGCGGTGAAGGCGCGACTTCTGTCGGGTTTGAGCGGCTGAACGGCCGCACTTCGTTGACATGTACGGCGTGCACCCGCTTGGCTACTCACCATGACGCGCTGGATCAGAATCGCCCTGGCAGGCACCGCCGTCACGCTGGGGCTGCTGCTCCCCGCGGGCGCCGCACTGGCCGACCCGCCCGCCGGCGAGCCCAACAGCGGCACGCTCACCTGGCAGCTGCCGACCACCGACTGACTTCCCGGGTTCCCGCTCCCGGGTGATCGTCATGGCGTTGAATGGCGCCATGGCGAGCTTGAGCGAGTGGATCGAAGGGGCCCGGCCCCGGACGCTGCCGAACGCGGTGGCGCCCGTGGTGGCGGGCGTCGGCGCGGCGATCGCGCTGGACGCGTTCTCGTGGTGGCGCTCGGCCTTGGCGCTGCTCGTCTCCCTCTCGCTGATCGTCGGCGTCAACTACGCCAACGACTACTCCGACGGCATCCGCGGCACGGACGAGAACCGCGTCGGGCCGTTGCGGCTGGTCGGGTCCGGGGTCGCCGCGCCGAAGGCCGTGCTGACGGCGGCGCTGGCCGCGCTGGGCCTCGCCGGCGTGCTGGGGTTGCTGCTGGTCGCGCTGAGCGGGCACTGGTGGCTGCTGGCCATGGGCGGCATCTGCATCCTCGGCGCGTGGTTCTACACGGGCGGCAAGAAGCCGTACGGCTACTACGGTTTCGGCGAGATCGCCGTGTTCGTGTTCTTCGGCCTGGCCGGTGTCCTGGGCACGGTGTACGTCCAGGCCGGACGGGTCAGCTGGGCCGCGCTCGCGTGCGCGGTCGCGGTCGGCAGCTTCTCGACGGCGGTCCTGACGGCCAACAACCTGCGTGACATCCCGACCGACGTCGAGTCCGGCAAGCGCACGCTGGCGACGCGCCTCGGCGACGGCGGGACGCGGCGGCTGTACCTGGTGCTGATCGCGGTGCCGTACGTGCTCGGGATCGTGCTCGGGATCTTCCACCCGCTGCTGCTGATCACCCTGCTGACGGCACCGATGCTGCTGAAGTCGGTCCGCGCGGTCGGTGGCGGTGCCCACGGGCGCGAGCTGATCCCGGCGTTGCGGGACACGGGTCTGGCGATGCTGGCCTGGGCCGTGCTGGCCGCGGTGGCGCTGAGCTTCTAGCTCTCCGGGAGGAACTTCCCCGTCGTCAGGAACTCCTCGAACAACGCCGTGTGCGGCGCCAGGTCGAGCTCCTGCTGCGCCACCCACTCGTCGTTGTAGTACGTGTGCGCGTACCGCTCGCCGCCGTCGCACAGCAGCGTCACGACGCTGCCCGCCTGGCCGTCCTCGACCATGCGTGAGATGAGCCGGAACGCGCCGTAGAGGTTCGTGCCCGTCGAGCCGCCCGCCCAGTGCCCGGTGCGCTCGCGCAGCAGCCGGATCGCCGCCAGGGAGCCCGCGTCGGGGATCTGGAACATCTCGTCGATGACGCCCGGCACGAACGACGGTTCGCAGCGCGGCCGGCCGATCCCCTCGATCCGCGAGGGCATGCCGGTCGCGTAGTCGAGCGCGCCGGTCTCCCAGGCACCGAAGAAGGACGAGTTCTCCGGGTCGACCACGCAGATCTTCGTCGTGTGGCGCTTGTAGCGGACGTACCGGCCGAAGGTCGCGCTCGTGCCGCCCGTGCCCGCGCCGACCACGATCCACGCCGGCACCGGGTGGCGCTCCGAGCGCATCTGCGCGAAGACCGACTCGGCGATGTTGTTGTTGCCGCGCCAGTCCGTCGCGCGCTCGGCGTAGGTGAACTGGTCGAGGTAGTGCCCGCCGCACTCGGCCGCGAGCCGCTCCGCCTCGGAGTACATGGCCGGCGCCTCGTCGATGTAGTGGCACTCGCCGCCGTAGAACTCGATGAGCGCGATCTTCTCCTTCGACGTGCGCCGCGGCACGACGGTGATGAAGCGCAGGCCGAGCATGCGGGCGAAGTAGGCCTCGGACACCGCGGTCGAGCCGCTGGACGCCTCGACGAGCACGGTGTCCGGCCCGATCTGGCCGTTGACGAGCCCGTACAGGAACAGCGACCGCGCCAGCCGGTGCTTCAGCGAGCCGGTCGGGTGGACGGACTCGTCCTTGAGGTACAGGTCGATGCCCCACTCCGGGGGCAGCGGGAAGACGTGCAGGTGGGTGTCGGCGCTGCGGTTCGCGTCGGCTTCGATGATCCGGACGGCCTCGCGGACCCAGCTGCGGGCGTGCAAGCGGCTCATTCGGGCCGGCCGGCGACGTCTCCGCGCAGCTGTGCGCGCAGGTCGGCCCGGGCCCGGGCGCGCTTCTCGTTGCGCTTGGCCAGGCCCGCCGTGACGCGGGCGTTCAGCGGGCGGAAGAGCAGGAGGCCCAGCGGCAGCCCCACGACGAGGCCGACGACCAGCGCGACCAGCAGCGGCACGCCGACCAGGGACAGCACCCACGCGATCACCGCGACCAGCACGAACCGCGCCAGCAGGTACAGCGTCAGGTCACGGGCCAGCTGCGGGGCCTTCTCGTCGCTCACACCAACGCAGGCTACGCGCCGCCCGCCCGGTCCCGCTGCAGGCCCGCGTTGTTCGGGCGCCCCTCGAAGCGCGTCGAGAGCACGACGGTCGTGTTCGTCCGCCCGACGCCGGGGATGCGCCGCAGCCGCCCGAGGGTGCGCTCCAGCTCGTCGACGGTCGAGACGCGCACCTTGACGACGAACGCCTCGTCGCCCGCCACCGCGTAGCAGCTCTCGACCTCGTCGAGCTCGGCCAGCGCGTCGGCGACGTCGTCCTCCGTGGCGGTGTCGGTCGGGTGGATGCTGACGAGGGCGGTGACGCCGAGGCCGACCGAGCTCGGGTCGACGACCGCGTGGTAGCCGGTGATCACGCCGGCGGCTTCCAGCTTGCCCACCCGCTCGTGCACCGACGACGCGGAGAGCCCGACCGCCCGCCCGAGGTCCGCATAAGTGGCCCGTCCGTTGATACGCAACGCCGCGATGATCTTCCGGTCCAACTGATCCACGGCATCACTCTATGCGGTTGGACAATCCCCCATTGGCACCACGCCACGCGGCCGATGACCGGGACGAACGACCTCCGGGCACGTCAGGTCACGGGAAATTAGTTGCACAACGTAAGCAACCTGTCCGTTTTGACCTTTAAGGGCTCTTTACTGTTGGACAACCGTTCGAGTACCCGACGGGTGAAGTGCAACGATTGCCGTGTTGGCTACCCCGGCGGAACGGGCCAAAAGGGCCCGGACGCCTCCGGTATAGCAGTGAGGTCGTTAAGGAGGCGGAAAATGACCGCGACGATGGGCGGACGGCTGCTCACCCCTGGTGAGGTGGCAGCACTGTTCCGAGTAGACCCCAAGACGGTCACCCGGTGGGCGACGGCGGGCCGGATCGGCTCGATCCGGACCCCGGGCGGGCACCGGCGATTCCGGGAGTCCGAGGTGAACGAGCTCCTCGCGGAGCTGACCACGGACGCCAGCGAACCGGCCCGCAAGGCCTGAACCATCTCGAGCGCCGGGCCGTGTCGGGTACGGGGGACTTTCCCCCGCCCCGCGCGGCCCTTCGTGTTCTGGTCGTCACCCCGCTCGACGGGGTTCGGGCCGAAACCGGCTCGACGGGTTAACCTCGGGGGACCCACACGGAAGGATCCGGCATGCTCGCTCTGCTCGCAGCGGTCGGCGCGCTGGTCGTCGCCCTGCTCCTGTGGCGGTCGTTCGCCGGTCAGCGGATGGTCACTTCGCCCCCGCGCCGCGCCCCGATCGCCCCGGACGACGACCCCGACTTCCTGCGTCAGCTGTCCGAACAGCAGCGCAAGCGCCGGGACGAAGACGGCTGACGCACTGAAGGCCACCTCCGGGCGGTAGCTCCCGATGGTGGCCTTCCGCGGCTTTACCTACCGGTAGCCCTGGGAGAGCGGGGTGGCGAAGCCGTCGGCCACGGTCGCGGCCAGGTCCAGCAGCGCCAGGCGCGTGTCGCCGGACAGGCGGTCCAGCTCGATCTCCGCGCCCTCCTCCAGGTGCGGGTCGAACGGCACCTTGCACACCGCCCGGACCTTCGCGCCGAAGTGGGCCGACAGCTTGTCGAGGTCGACCGAACCGCCCTTGGGACGGACCGAGTTGATCACCGCCACCGAACGCTTCACCAACTCGCCGTAGCCGTGGGCCTCGAGCCAGTCGAGCGTCGCCGAGGCGCTGCGGGCGCCGTCCACCGAGCCCGACGACACCACCACCAGCGCGTCCGCGACGTCGAGGACGCCCTTCATCGCCGAGTGCATCAGGCCGGTGCCGCAGTCGGTGAGCACGATGTTGTAGAAGTGCTCGAGCAGGTTGACCGTGCGCCGGTAGTCCTCCTCGGAGAAAGCCTCGGAGACGGCCGGGTCCTGCTCGCTGGCGAGGATTTCCAGCCGGCTGGCGCCCTGGGACGTGTACGACCGGACGTCGCTGTAGCGCGTGATACGGGCCGCGTCGCGCAGGAGGTGGCGGACCGTCGCCGTCGTCTCCAGCGGGAGCTTCTGCGACAGCGTGCCGCGGTCCGGATTGGCGTCCACCGCCACCACGCGGTCGCCGCGCAGGGAGGCGAACGTCGCCCCGAGCGTCGTCGTCACCGTCGTCTTGCCGACGCCGCCCTTCAACGACAGCATCGCGATCTTGTAGCACCCGCGCAGCGGCTGGTTGACCCGCGCGATGAGGTCACGGCGCTGGGTGTCCGCCGGGCTCTCGCCGGGGTTGAGCAGCTTGCCCGTGCCGACGTAGACGGCCTTGCGCCAGCCCGACTGCGGAGGCCGCTTGACCTGCTTGACCAGGTGCGCGGTCGACAGGTCGTGGCCGTGGCCCGGCTGCTGCGGCGCCGCGTGCCGGCCGCCCTGGGGCTGCGGCAGCCCGGACGGCTGCTGCTGCGGGTACTGGGCCTGCGCCTGGGCGTACTGCGGCTGCAGCGGCGGCAGGTTCTGGTCGTAGCCGTACTGGGCTCCGGGCACCTGGTGCGGCCCGGACACCGCCGGGTTCGGCACCTGGTGCGGCCCCGAAACCGCCGGGTTCGGCACCTGGTGGGGGCCGGACACGGCCGGGTTCGGCACCTGGTGGGGGCCGGACACGGCCGGGTTGGGGGGCGGCGCGACCGCCTGGGTCGGCTGCACGTCGAACGCCCCCGACGTCTCCGGGTGCGGATGCGAGTCCGTCCGGTCTTCGGCGAACAGGCTCACCTCAGGCTGCTTTTCGGCCTGTTCGGGGTGGCCAGGAGCCGATTCTTCGCTGGGTCCGGTCACCGGTGTAAACCTCCGCGCACTCCGCCCGACATCACTCCCCCTGAGGACGACGGTAGTCGGCGGACCCGCGGTCTGCTCAGCCCACCCCGGCGTACGAGTGCAAGCCCGCCGTGACGAGGTTCACGAAGAACAGGTTGAAGATCATCGCGGCGAACCCGACGATGTTGATCGCCGCGGCCCGGGCCCCGCGCCAGCCCGCGGTCGCCCGCGAGTGCAGGTAGGCCGCGTAGATGACCCAGGCGATGAACGCGACGGTCTCCTTGGGGTCCCAGCCCCAGAACCGGCCCCAGGCCGACTCGGCCCAGACCGCGCCGCAAAGCACGCCGAAGGTGAAGACCGGGAACGCGAAGATCGTCGTCCGGTAGGCGATCCGGTCGAGGACGTCGGCCTCGGGCAGCTTCGAAGCGAACCGCGCGAACTTCGTCCCGTCTTTTTCGTAGGCCGAGCGGAACAGGTAGAGCACGCTCGCCACACCCGGGACGAGGAACACGCCGGAGCCGATGATGGCCGCCGAGACGTGGATGACCAGCCAGTACGACTGCAGCGCGGGCTGCACCGGCGCCGCGGTCGTGTACAGCAGCGTGCCGTTGATGAACATCAGGATCACGACGGGCAGCAGCAGGAAGCCGGTGAGGTGCCGGACCGGGAACTTCTTCATCACGACGATCCAGGTGACGACCGTGATGAAGGTGACCGCCATGCCGTACTCGTACATGTTGCCCCACGGCGCGCGGTGCACGGCGAGCCCGCGCAGCACGATCGCCGACAGCTGCAGCAGCGCGCCGAGCACGAGCAGCGCCGCGCCCATCCGGCCGATCCGCTCGGGGCGGCCGACCTCGCGCTGCGCGGCCTGGACCTCCTCGATCGGCGGCCCGCCGGCGCCGACGAGCTCGCGCGCACGGAGCTTGGCGCGCTCGGTGGCGAGCCGGCCCTTGGCGCCGAAGCCCTGCTCGACCAGCGTCATCATCAGCGCGACGACGTAGATCGCCGCGGCGGTGGTGTAGAGCCAGTCGCTGTAGGTCGACAGCGTCTCGTTGATCGGCATGCCTCAGCCCTTCTGACCACTGATCAGGCGTTCACTGATCCGGTGGAACTCTTCGCCGTACCCGGCCTGGTCGGTGCGGGCCAGTCCGGCGACCTCGATCACCGTACCCGGGTCGTTCTCGGTCCCCGGCTTCACCCGCACCCACAGCCTTCGGCGCTTGACCAGCAGCGACGCGCCGAGGCCGAGGAACATCGAGATGGCGAAACCGAGCACGAACACCTGCGTCGGGTCGTGGGAGACCTGCAGGGAGACCCAGTGGTTGACGCCGTCGAAGCGGACCTTCGTGCCGTCGTCGAGCGTGATCTCCTGGCCGATCTTCATGTTCTCGCGGGCGATCTTCTTCAGCCGGCCGTCGTCCACGAGCGACTGGTCGATCTCGAACACCGACTGGCCCCGCCCGGCGTCCAGGCCGAGGTCGCCGCGCAGGATGTCGACGGCGACCGCGGGGTCGTTCAGCTCCGGCGCCGACGACGTCAGGACGTTGCCGTGCAGGAACGACGTCGGCGCGAACAGCCCGGTGATGGCGAGCTGGCGGGTCCGCCGCTGCACCTCGTCGGTGACGCCGGGCTGGTCGAACTTCGTCGCGCCCTCGGCGAGCATCGTCGTCGGGTCGACCGTGCGCCACTGGGTGTTCTGGGTGCGCTTGTCGCCGTTGGGGAAGGTCACCGTGAACTGCGGCGAGTAGCCCTGGCCGAGCAGGTAGACGCGGTCGCCGGCGGTGCGCAGCGGCGAATTGACCTCGAGGCCGTACGGGCGCCAGGTGTTCGTGTCGAGGTCTTCGCCGGACTGGTACTGGATGTTCGCGTGGTAGTACTCCGGCTCGCCGGCCGGCGTGTACCGCACGGTGAAGTCGTCGACCTTCACGCAGAACGGGTCGAGGTCGGTGCCGTCGACGCGCAGGCCCGCGTTGAAGGAGTCGTAGTTGTAGATGCCGGAGTTGCAGAAGCTGTCGCCGTCGGCCTGGACGATGACCTGGCCTTCGTAGCCGAAGAGCTTGCCCAGCGCGAAGAACACGATCAGGCCGAGCATGCTGAAGTGGAAGAGCAGGTTGCCGGTCTCGCGCAGGAACCCGCGTTCGGCGGAGATCGTGCGGACGCCGTCGGCTTCCTCGCGCTCGACCCGGCGCCAGCCGGACAGGTGCTGGTGGACGGCCGCGACCTCGGCGGCAGCGTCTGACACGTCGGACTTGCCGCGGCCGAGCCGGTAGTGCGGCATCCGCGCGAGGTTGCGCGGGGTCAGCACCGGCTTGGCGCGCATCGCCTTGACGTAGTCGAAGCTGCGCGGGGCCAGGCAGCCCACCAGGGAGATCATCAGCAGCAGGTAGATCGCCGAGAACCAGATGCTGGAGTAGACGTCGTAGAACTCGAGCTTGTCGAGCAGGGTTCCCCACCAGCCGTGGGCGCTGATGTACTCGTCGACCTTGGGGGCGTTGAGCTTGCGCTGCGGCAGGAGCGCGCCCGGCAGCGCGGCCAGCGCGAGCAGGAACAGCAGGACGAGCGCGATGCGCATCGACGTCAGGCCGCGCCAGGTGTTGCGCACGAAGGCGAAGGTGCGCTTCGCGGGTGTGGGGCCTTTCGGGGCCGCGGGCGGTGCTTCAGTGGTCGTCACAGCGGCAGCCTCAGGTCGCCCGCGAGCTCGTTGCGGAGCCAGCCCATCAGATCTCCCCACACGCCGGTGACCAACAGGATGCCGACGATCATCAGCAGCACGCCGCCGAAGATCTGCACCTGGCGGCCGTGCCGGCGCACCCAGTCGGTGGCGCGCACGGCCCAGCGGGCGCCGAGCGCGATGAGCAGGAACGGCAGCCCGAGGCCGAGGCAGTAGACGGCGATCAGCAGGTAGCCGCGGGCCTCGGCACCGCCGGTGGCGCTGGCCAGGGTGGTGACGGCCGACAGCGTCGGGCCGATGCACGGCGTCCAGCCGAGGCCGAAGACCGCGCCGAGCAGCGGGGCGCCCCAGACGCCGCCGCCCGGGACGCGGTGCGAGCGGACTTCGCGCTGCAGGCCGGGGATCCAGCCGAGGAAGACGAGCGCCATGCCGATGGTCAGGACGCCGCCGATGCGCTGGAGGAGGTCCTGGTTGAGGGTGAGCGTGTCGGCCAGCCAGACGAGGGTGCCGAGCGTGGCGACGAAGACGACGGTGAACCCGAGCACGAAGAGGAGGGCGGCGCCGAGGACGGCCCACCGGCCCTTCTTGCGCTCCTCATCGGCGCTGACCGCGGGGGCATCCGCACCGACGAGCGCGGCGAGGTACGCGAGGTACCCGGGCACCAGCGGCACCACGCACGGCGAGGCGAAGGAGATGGTTCCGGCCAGCAGCGCGACGCCCGCGGCGAGCAGCAGCGGTCCGGAGATCGCCAGCTCGGTCACGGAGTTCACCCCGTTGAGGGTAGGCAGTGAGGTCCCGGTGAGAACTCCGGGGCCGCTTCACAGGACCTCGGTCACAGCAGTTCAGGACCTTGGTCCCGCTCGTCCGGACCGTCCCGAGCGCCCCAATGTGGCCTTCGGTGCGTTCAGCGCACCCAAGGGGCCCTTCGGTGCGTTGAACGCAACCAAGGCCACATTGGAGATCAGGCCTCCGACTCCAGGCGCTGCGTGACCGGCAGCAGGTCCTGGGCCAGCACCTGCCGCAGGAACACCGCCGCCACGCGGTGCTGCTTGTCCAGCACGATCGTCGACGGGATGATGTTGCGCGGGTAGCCGCTCAGCTTGAGCAGGACCCGGCCGTCCGGGTCGTAGATCGACGGGTACGTCAGCTTCCGGTCGCGGACGAAGTCCTGCGCCACGTCCCGCGCCGGGTCGCGGACGTCGATGCCCACCACCTGGACGCCCGGTGCCTGGCGAGCCAGCGACTCCAGCTCCGGCACCTCCGTGCGGCACGGCCCGCACCACTGGCCCCACAGGTTGAGCACGACGACCTTGCCGGGGAAGTCCGCCAGCGACAGCTGCTTGCCCTCGTTCATCAGGTCGTCGCCCGCCAGCACCGGCGCCGTCTGGCGCTGGGCCAGGTCGTACGTGATGTCGACCTGGCCGCCCGGGGAGACGAAGCTGAAGCTGCTCCCTTGCACCACCGCGTCCTTGCCCGCGCTGCACCCGGCCAACGCCAGCAGCGCGAGAGCCGTGAAGAAGACCCTTTTCACGCCCCGGTCACCTTCGGGTCGGTGGTGCCCGCGGGCTCGCTGTAGACGATCTCGCGCAGCTCGTCGCCGTCGAAGACCAGCGACGTCAGGGACGCCAGCGAGCACTGGCGGTGCCGCGGGTCGTGCCACAGCCGCTTGCCCTCGAGGAACCGCCGCAACGTCCAGATCGGCAGCTGGTGCGACACGCACAGCGCCTCGTGCCCGTCCGCCGCCTCCCGCGCGCGGTGGACCGCGCCGAGCATCCGGTGGGCGATCTCCAGGTAGGGCTCGCCCCACGACGGCTTGAACGGGTTCACCAGCTTCGGCCAGTGCCGAGGCTCCCGCAGCGCGCCGTCGCCGACCGCGACGTGCAGGCCCTCGAACTGGTTGCCGGCCTCGATCAGGTTCTCGTCGGTCGCGATGTCGAGCCGGTGCGCCGCCGCGATCGGGCCCGCCGTCTCCTGCGCCCGCTGCAGCGGCGACGCGACGACGTGCACGAGGTCGTGACCGGCGACGGCTTCGGCGACCCTCAGCGCCTGCCGCTGCCCGCGCTCGGAGAGCTTGTAGCCGGGCAGACGGCCGTACAGGATCTTCTCGGGGTTGTGCACTTCGCCGTGGCGAAGCATGTGGACGACGGTGGTCACTTGACCGCCTCCGCCGCCGCGCGCGCCGCCGCCGGCAGAGCCGCTTCGATCACGGAGAACGCTTCGTCGTCCATGGCCGCGTTGACGAACCAGGCCTCGTACGCGCTCGGCGGCCCGTACACGCCGGCGTCGAGCAACGCGTGGAAGAACGCCGGGTAGCGCCACGTCTCGGACGCCTGCGCGCCCGCGTAGTCCCGCACCTCCTGGTCACCGAAGAACACGCTGACCAGGTTGCCCGCGTACTGGACGTGGTTGGCGACCCCGGCGGCGCTCAGCTCGCGGCGGAAGAGGTCGCCGAGGCGCTTGGCGTTGGCGTCGAGCGCCGCGTACACGGCGTGGTCGGCCGCGCGCAGCGTCGCGAGGCCCGCGGCCACCGCGACGGGGTTCCCGGACAGCGTCCCGGCCTGGTAGACCGGCCCGCCCGGGGCCAGCTTGGCCATCACGTCGGCGCGGCCGCCGAACGCCGCCGCCGGCAGCCCGCCGGACATCACCTTGCCGAACGTGTAGAGGTCGCCGGCCACGCCTTCGAGGCCGAACCAGCCCGCGCTCGAGACGCGGAACCCGGTCATCACCTCGTCCATGACCAGCAGCGCGCCGTGCTCGTGGGCCAGGTCGCGCAGGCCGGCGTTGAAGCCTTCGCCGGGCGCGATCGCGCCCATGTTGCCGGCCGCGGCCTCGGTGATCACCGCGGCGATCTCGCCGGGATTGTCCGCAAAGGACTGCCGGACGGCGTCGAGGTCGTTGTAGGGCAGCACGATCGTGTCCGCGGCCTGGGCGCCGGTGACGCCCGGCGACGTCGGCAGCCCGAGCGTCGCGACGCCGGAGCCGGCCTGGGCGAGCAGGGCGTCGACGTGACCGTGGTAACACCCGGCGAACTTCACGATCTTCGACCGGCCGGTGAACCCGCGGGCGAGCCGGATCGCACTCATCGTCGCTTCGGTGCCGGAGTTGACCAGGCGCACCTGCTCGACGGGCTCGACCCGGTTGATGATCTCCTCGGCCAGCTCGACCTCGCCGATCGTCGGCGTGCCGAACGACAGCCCGGACGACGCCGCCGCGCGCGCCGCCTCGACGACGTGCGGATGCGCGTGCCCCAGGATCATCGGGCCCCAGGACGACACCAGGTCGACGTAGCGGTTGCCGTCGGCGTCCCACAGGTGCGGGCCCTCGCCGCGGACCATGAACCGCGGGGTGCCGCCCACCGAGTTGAAGGCCCGGACCGGCGAGTTCACCCCGCCCGGGATGGCCGTCTTCGCGCGGTCGAACCATGCCTTGGACTGCTCGGTTCCAGTGCTCACGAGGTCCAGTCTCGCAAACCGCCCTAAGATGGCCGGACGCCGCCCGGGAGGGGAACAGCCGGTGACCGAACGTGCGTCACAGCGCAACCCGTGGCTGGTGCTGGCCTGCTTCCTCGGCGTCGTCGCCGTGGTGGCCGTGGTCGGCGCCCTGGCCGCGACCTCGTCGAAGGAGATCTACGCGCGGCTCGAGCTGCCGCCGTGGGCCCCGCCCGCGTCGCTGTTCGGTCCGGTGTGGACGGTGCTGTACGTCCTGATCGCACTGTCCGGCTGGCTGTATTGGCGCACGGACGGCGAAACCCGGGGTTTCGCCGTCTACGGCATCGGACTGCTGGCCAACCTGCTGTGGACGCCGCTGTTCTTCGAGGGCGGCGCGGCGAAGGCGGCGCTCGTCGACATCATCGTGCTGGACGTCGTCGTGATCGTCACGATCGTCCTGTTCACCCGCCGCTCGAAGCTCGCCGCCCTCCTGCTGGTGCCCTACCTCGCCTGGATCCTGTACGCGACGGCGCTCAACACCGCGATCATCGCGTACAACTAGCGCGCGGCCTCCTGGGTGATGGCCTGCGCGGCCACCGTCCCGTCGTCGCCCGCCTGGCCCTGGACGACGACCGTCGAGCCCGGTTTGAGGTCCGTGAGCTTGCCCTGCTGGGTCACGCCGACGGTGGTCGAGTCCGAAGTGGACACCTTGACGTCGGTGCCCTGCGCGGTTTTCACGTACACGGTGGTGCCGTCGACGTGGTCGACCGTGCCCGTGGTGCCGCGGCCGCCCGCGCCGCGGAAGCCGCCGCCCTGCTGCTGACCGGTGCCACCCTGCTGGCCACCTTGGGTGCCTTGGGTACCCCCCGACGGCCGGGTCGGCGTCGAGGAGGAAGACCCGAACGCCGCGTGCGTCCAGGCACCGCCGCCGAACGCGATCGCGAGCACCACGAGCCCGGCCAGCACCACCGTCGCGCGGGAGAACGGCTTCGCGGCGCGACGCATCTCGGCGTTCAGGTCACCGCCGACGGCGGGGTTGGCGATGATCTGCTCGGCGGTCGGCTCGACCGCCGGGAGCACGGCCGTCGGCTCGTCCCCCGCAGCCGGCGGCGGAGTCGTCGTGGACGAAGACATAGGCAAAGACTCCTTACTCGTGACGCACGGCGGCGGTCTATTCGTGACGCAGGGCGTCGATCGGCCGCAGCTTGGCGGCCCGGTTCGCCGGGAAGCTGCCGAAGAACAGCCCGATCAGGGCGGATACCGCGAAGGCGAGCAGGATCGACGAGGGCACCACGACGGGTTTGATCCCGGAGATGGTGAACCGGCTGCCGATCACCCCGATCGCGACGCCGAGCAGCCCGCCGAACAAGCTGAGCATGGTGGCTTCGGCAAGGAACTGGCCGAGGATGGCCGAGCGCGGGGCGCCGATGGCCTTGCGGATGCCGATCTCGCGGATCCGCTCGGTCACCGTGACGAGCATGATGTTGGTGACGCCGATCCCGCCGACGAGCAGGGAGATCGCCGCGACCGCCGCCAGCAGCACGGTGAACGTCTCGGTCGCCGACGTGCGGGTCGCGAGCAGCTCTTCGGAGTTCTGGATCTGGTAGTCGGCGGTGCCGCCGAGCCGGATGCCGTGGCGCGCGTTGAGGATCGCGGTGATCTCGGACTGGGCCAGCGAGACGGAGTCCGCGCTGGTGGCCTGGACGGCGATCTGGCTGAGGCTGCCGTAGCCGGCCAGGGAGTTCTGCACGGCCGAGATCGGCGCGATCGCGACGTCGTCGGCGTTCTGCAGGCCGGTGCTGCCCTTGGCCTGGAGCACGCCGACCACGGTGAACTGGATGCTGTTGAGCAGCACGTTCTTGCCGACCGCGTCGGTACTGCTGCCGAAGATCGACTCCGCCGTCGTCGGGCCGAGGACGACGACCTTGCGCGCGGCCGTGACGTCCTCGCTCGTGAAAAGCTGGCCCTGGGCGAGTTCGCGGTTGGTCGTCGCGAAGTACGCGGGTTCGGTGCCGGCGACGGTGGAGATGTCGTAGGACGTCTGCCCGTAGGTCGCGGTCGCCGTCGTGTTCACCACCGGGGAGGCGGCCTTGACGTCCGGCGCGCCGACGGGGTCGACGAGCGCGTGCGCGTCCTGCACGGTCAGCGGTCGCGCGGACGCGCCCTGGCCGCCGCCGCGCGCCGGGGAGACGTTGACGACGTTGGTGCCGAGGCCCTGGATGCTGGCCGCGATGGCCGCCGACGCGCCGTTGCCGACCGCGACGAGCAGGATCACCGCCGCGACGCCGATGGTGATGCCGAGGGTGGTGAGCGCCGAGCGCAGCTTGTTCGCGGTGAGCCCACGGACGGCGAAGCGCAGGATTTCGAGGAGGTTCACGAGACCGCACCCACCGCACGCGTTACTTCGTCCGACACGATGAGACCGTCGTCGACCCGGACCACGCGGTGCGCGTGCGCGGCGACCTCGTCCTCGTGCGTGATCACGACGATCGTGCGGCCGAGCTGGTTGAGCCGGTCGAACACGCCGAGGACGTCCGCGGTGCTGCGGCGGTCCAGGTTGCCGGTCGGCTCGTCGGCCAGCAGCATCGCGGGGCCGGTGACCAGCGCCCGCGCGACGGCGACGCGCTGGATCTGCCCGCCGGACAGCTCACTGGGAAGGTGCTTGGCCCGGTCGGACAAGCCGACCATGTCGAGCGCCGCGAGCGCGCGACGGCGGCGTTCCGATCGACGAAGTCCACTGTAGATCAACGGAAGTTCCACATTGGACAGAGCGGACGTCCGCGGCACGAGGTTGAACGACTGGAAGATGAAGCCGATCTTCCGGTTGCGCAGCAACGCCAGCTGCCGTTCGTTCAGCTTGCCGACGCCGAAACCGTCCAAAAGGTACTGGCCGGACGTCGGGATGTCGAGGCAGCCGAGCATGTTCAGCAGCGTCGACTTGCCCGAGCCCGAGGCGCCCATGATGGCGACGTACTCGCCGGGCCACACGGTGAGCTCGACGCCGCGCAGCGCGTGCACGGCCGTGTCACCGGCGCCGTAGGTCTTGCGCAGCCCGGAGACCGCGATCACCGGGTTCACCCGCGGCCGCCGAAGCCACCCGTGCCGCCGGTACCGCCGGTACCGCCGGTGCGGGTGCCGCCGCCGGGGAAGCCCCCGGTCCCGCCGCCGGGGAACCCGCCGGTGCCGCCCGTCCCGGTGCCGGTCCGCCCGGTGCCCGTGCCGCCGGTCGTGGCCGTCGCGGTCAGCACGACGTTCTCGCCCTCGGTCAGCCCGGAGGTGATCTGCACGGTGGACTCGCCGCGGATGCCGACCTGCACCTGGCGCGTGACGTTCTGGCCGTTCACCTGCACGGTGACGACGTTGGTGTTGCCGGCGGTCGTCACGGCCGCGGCCGGCACGCTCAGCGCGTTCTCGGCGGCGGCGACGGTGATCACGACGCTCGCCGACTGGCCGGGCCGCAGCCCGTCCGGCGGGTCGGTCAGGGCCAGCTGCGCGCCGTAGGAGACGACGCTGCCGCTCGTCGTCGGCGTCAGGTTGATGCTCGAGACGGTCGCCTGGACCGGCTTGTCCGGCAGGGCGTTGAGCGTCACGGTGGCCTTTTGGCCCGCCTTGACCTTGCTGACGTCGATCTCGGCGACCGAGGTGGTCACGACCAGGCCGGTCATGTTCGTGATGGTGATGAAGCCGGTGCTGCTACTGCTGCTGGACGACGACGCGGAGCTGGAGTTCGACGAGCCCTGCCCGCCCTGGCCGCTGCCGCTGCTCGTGGCCGGCTGGGAGCTGCTCGCCGAGCCGCTGGAGGACTGCTGCCCGACGGTGCCGTTGACCGCGGTGACGGTGCCCGCGCCGGGCGCGTAGAGCGTCGTGTTGTCGAGGGTTTCCTGGGCGGTCTGGACGTCGAGCTGGGCTTGGTCCAGCTTCGCCTGCGCCGACGTGACGCTGTTCGCGGCGGACTGCGAGCTGTTCTGGGAGTTTTGGCTGTTCTGCCCGGTCGCCGGGGTGTCTTCGGCGTCCTCGGCGGAGTCCAGGCTGTCCTGCGCGACCGCGAGATTCGCCTTCGCGACCTGAAGCTGTTTCGACGCCTGCGTGCTGTCGATCGTCGCGAGCTTCTGGCCGGCGCTCACGACGTCGCCGACCTTCACGTCGATCGAGGTGACCTTGCCGGTGCTGGAGAAGTTCGCCGCGCCGGTGTAGCTGCTGGCGAGCGTCCCGGCGGCGGAGATGGTTTCGGTGACCGTCGCCCGGCGCACCTGGGTGCTGCGCGTCTGCGCCTGCGCCGTGCTCGGTTCGGGGCTGAATGCCTGGTATATCCCGAAACCCGCTCCGGCCAGCAGTACGACCAGAGCACCGTTGATCACCCATGCCTTCGAGGCACGCACGCGCGTCATGCGGCAACAGTGGTGCCGCTGTTTAGCAATTGACTGTTCGTTCCCTGTGCGGGAGCTGTGTATCAGGCCTTGGGCTCGGAGTGCCGCGCACGCACCGCGAGCGAGAGCTGACGCACCGCGTCGACCAGCAGGATCGCGGCCAGGGTCCCGAGCCCGATGGCGGCGGCGAGCATCCCGCCGAAGTACCGGTGCGACTCGAGCGCGGCGCCGTCATCGGTGTGGGTGACGACGATGGCGGACCCGCCGTGCCAGCACAGGTAGGCGACCCACCCGGCGGCGACGGCGAGCACGACTTCCAAGACGGCGACGAGCGTCCGCCAAGGCTTGTGCAGCCGAGCGCGCGGGCCGGGCTCTTCGGGCGGCCAAAGCTCGGCCCCGGTGGGCTGCGGGAGGTCGATCACGGGAGAGATTTTCTCATGCTTCCTTCGGCGTCGCCCGCACGAGCCGGTCGAGCGCGTCCTGGAGGGCTTCGACGTCCTTCGCCCACGCCAAGACCACGGTGCCGTCCGCCAGCTCCACCGGCAGCGAGTCGTACTTCCGCGGCACCGACCAGCCGCCACCCAGCACCCGCGCCCCGACCGGGACGCCGACGTCCGTCACCGACGCCAACTGGTCCGCCGCGACCTTCTCCCGGCCCTGGCGGAGCTGCTTCGTCGTGACTTCCAGCGAAAGGAACCGGCGCCGCGCGTACACCCACGGCACCGTGATCGCACACAGCCCCGCGCCGACCATCAGCCAGCCCACGATGTGCACCGGCCCGCCCGTGGCCAGCTCGGCCAGCGCGCCGACCAGCGCGAACACCGGACCCCACACGATGGCGGCCCAGCTCACGCCGGACTCGGCGTAGAGCCGGTCGCTCACGGCTTGCGGCCGGCCTTCGGGAAGTAGCCGGCCACCGAGGGCAGGTACATCATCACCAGCGCGATCACGAACACCAGCACCGCGACCAGCGTCAGGTAGTTGATGATCGGCGCGACGACCATGATCAGCAGCACCATCACGATCGGCAGGATCGTCAGCACCGTCCGGGCCGAGCGCGTGCCTTCGCGGGCCTTGTACGCGAAGAGCAGAAACAGCAGCACGAACACGATCGACCCGCCGAGCAGGTACCAGAGCAGCGTCGTGACGCCGTCCGCGATCATCTGCGGCGTGTACTTCGGGTCCGTCGTGCCCTTGACGTACTGGTCGATGACCGCGGACTTGCTGGTCAGCAGCTGGACGTAGCTGAGGATCAGCACCACGCCGCCGACGAGCCACAGCCAGAACGAGATCGCCACCGGCCGCGGCGGCGTCGCCTTCGGTGCCTTCTGCCCCGGCATCAGCGGGTCCGGCGAACGGCCCTTTTTGCGTCGTTCGTCGTCGGTCAGACCGCTGAGGTCCTCGATGTCGGCTTTTTCGGGATTGCTGTCCGCCACGCGGGTGAATATAGCCGGTCAGTCCAGCCAGGCAGCGGCCTCGGCGGCCCAGTACGTGAGGATCATGTCGGCGCCCGCGCGACGGATCGACGTCAGCACCTCGAGGACCGTGCGCTCGCGGTCCAGCCAGCCGTTCGCCGCGGCGGCCTCGACCATCGCGTACTCGCCCGAGATGTTGTACGCCGCCACCGGGACCGGGGAGATGTCCGCGGCCGCCTTGATGACGTCCAAATAGGACAGCGCGGGCTTGACCATGATCATGTCCGCGCCCTCGGCGAGGTCCAGCTCGATCTCGCGCAGCGCCTCGCGCGCGTTGCCCGGGTCCTGCTGGTAGGTCTTGCGGTCGCCCTTGAGCTGCGAGTCGACGGCCTCGCGGAAGGGGCCGTAGAACGCGCTGGCGTACTTCGCGGCGTACGCGAGGATCGCCTTGTCGCTGTGGCCGACCTCGTCGAGCGCGCGGCGGATGACGCCGATCTGGCCGTCCATCATCCCGGACGGCCCGAGCACGTGCGCCCCGGCTTCGGCCTGCGCGACGGCCATCTCGGCGTAGAGGCGCAGGGTGGCGTCGTTGTCGACCCCGCCGTCGGCGTCCAGGACGCCGCAGTGGCCGTGGTCGGTGAACTCGTCGAGGCAGGTGTCGGCCATCAGCACGGTGGCGTCGCCGAGCTCGTGCCGCAGGTCGCGCAGGGCAACGTTGAGGATGCCGTTCTCGTCGACCGCCCCGGAGCCCTCGGCGTCACGCGTGGCCGGAATGCCGAAGAGCATGAGCCCGCCGACCCCGGCGTTCACCGCGTCGACGGCGGCTTTCCGCAGCGTGTCGCGGGTGTGCTGCACGACGCCCGGCATGCTCGAGATCGCCTTCGGCTGGTCGAGGCCCTCGGCGACGAACATGGGGAGGATCAGCTGGCGTGGCCGCAGCGTCGTCTCACCCACCAGGCGACGCATGGCCGGGGTGGTGCGGAGCCTGCGGGGACGATGCTCTGGGAACACCCTTCCAAGTTACTCCGGCCGTGATCGCCCTAGTTCCGCAAGGGTGCCCGGAAAGCCGTGAAGGCCTCCTTCCCGGCCATAAGAGCCGGTAAGGAGGCCTTCACGGACCAACGAACCTCAGGAGCGGCGGGCCCGCTTCGCCTTGCGCGGCGGCGGCAACGCACCCTCCGCGCGAAGCCGAGCGGCGTGCTCGGCCAAAGCGTCCACCAGGTGCGGGACATCCGCCTTCTCCGGCTGGACGTCGACCCGGAGCCCGAATTCCACCGCGGTCTCCGCGGTCTTCGGGCCGATGCACGCGACCAGCGTGCGGGTGTGCGGCTTGCCGGCGATGCCGACCAGGTTCCGCACGGTCGAGGACGAGGTGAAGCAGACCGCGTCGAACCCGCCGGTCTTGATCATCTCGCGGGTCTCGGCGGGCGGCGGCGCGGCCCGGACCGTCCGGTAGGCCGTCACGTCGTCGATCTCCCAGCCGCGCTCGCGCAGGCCGGCCGACAGCGTCTCGGTGGCGATGTCCGCCCGGGGCAGCAGCACGCGGTCGACCGGGTCGAGCACGTCGTCGTACGGCGGGAACTCGGCCAGCAGGCCTTCCGAGGACTGCTCACCGGAGGGGACCAGCTCGGGGATGATGCCGAACGAGCGCACCTTCTCCGCGGTGGCCGCGCCGACGCAGGCGATCTTCACGCCGGAGAACGCGCGGGCGTCCAGGCCGAACTCCTCGAACTTCTCCCACACCGCGCGGACCGCGTTGGTGGAGGTGAAGACGATCCACTGGTAGCGGCCGTCGACCAGGCCCTTGACCGAGCGCTCCATCTGCGCCGGGCTGCGGGGCGGCTCGACCGAGATGGTCGGCACCTCGTGCGACGTCGCACCGTGGCCGCGCAGGCGCTCGGCCATCTCGCCGGCCTGCTCCTTGGTGCGCGGCACCAGGACCTTCCAGCCGTAGAGCGCCCGCGACTCCCACCACGACAGCTTCGAGCGGTGCCCGGCGGCCTGGCCGATCGTGACGATCAGCGGCCCGACGAGCTCGCCCGCGTCGTTGGCGACCTTCTCGAGCGTGGTGTCGAGGGTGCGCTGGGTGTTGATGGTGCCGTTCGCGGTGACCGCGACCGGGGTCGACGCCGGGACGCCGTTGCCGGTCAGCGCCGACGCGGCCTCGGCCAGGTGGGCCGACGTCGCGTGCAGCACCAGCGGGCCCGGCGAGGCGGCCAGGGCCGCCCAGTCGACGTCGCCGCGGACGTCGACCTCGGTGTGCGTGCCACCCAGCGCGACGCCGGCGTACGCCGGGACGGCCGCGCCCGGCGAGACGCCCGGGATGACGTCGAACACGGCGCTCGTGCGCGCGACCGCCTGCACCTCGGCCACCACGGCCGGGGTGGTCAGCGGGTCGCCCGCGACGAGGCGCAGCACCAGCCGGCCGGCCTTGGCCTCGGCGGTGAGGTCCTTGGCGACCTCGGTGGCCTCGCCGACGGCGGGCCGGACCTCGGCGCCCTCGGCGGCCATGGCCAGCACGGCCTGGGGCACGTCGGGGTCGGTCACCACGACCTCGGCCTTGGCGAGCAGTTCCTGGGCACGGACCGTGAGCAGGCCGGCGTCGCCGGGCCCGGAGCCCACGAACGCTACGCGCCCGGTGGTCTTTCGCGCGGGGGTCATCTGTGCGTTTCTCCTCTTGCGGCGGCCGTGCGCGAAAGCACGGACGCAGGTCTCCTACGTCTTTTCGAAGCGCTCGGAAAAAGCGCTACTGAGCGGGGCCGGAGGGGGCTCCGGCACCGAGGTCCAGCAGCTCGGCGGCCAGGTCCTTGCCCAGCTGGGCGGCCTGGTGCTTGTCGGCCAGCGCGATGGCCCGGACCATGTCCACCGCGCCGTCCTCGCCGTCGACCGCGGCGGTGCCGCGCAGCGAGATCCGTTCCACGACCTTGCCCTCGGCGTCGAGATCTTCGACGATCTCGGCGAGCGCGCCCACGGGCGAGCTGCACCCCGCCTCGAGCGCGGCCAGCAGAGCACGCTCGGCCGTCACCGCGGCCCGCGTGCCCTCGTCGTCCAACGTGGCCGCGAGCAGCTGCTCGAGGTCCGCGTCGGCGGCCCGGCACTCCACCGCCAGCGCGCCCTGTGCGGGCGCGGGCAGCATCTGGATCGGGTCGAGGGTCTCGGTGATCACCTCGGCCAGTCCGACCCTGGCCAGTCCGGCACGCGCGAGCACCACGGCATCCAGCTCGCCGTCGGTCACCTTGCGCATGCGGGTGTCGATATTGCCGCGAATCGGCACGATTTCCAAACCGAGACCCAGCGCGCGCAGTTGCGCGGTGCGTCGCAGCGAGCCCGTGCCCACCGTGGAGCCCGGCGGCAGCTCGCCGAGAGTCAGCCCGTCACGCGCGATCAGCGCGTCCCGCGGGTCCGCGCGCGGCGGCACGGCGGCGAGCGAGATGCCCGGCTCCGGCGCGGTCGGCAGGTCCTTGTACGAGTGGACGATGACGTCGACCTCGTTGCGCAGCAACGCTTCCCGCAGCGCGGAGGTGAAGACGCCGACCCCGATCGTCGGGATCGGCGCCATCGACTTGTCCCCGGGCGTGGTCACGGTGACGATCTCGACCTCGGCGCCGGTGGCGCGCAGGGCGTCGGCGACGTTCCCGGTCTGGGCGAGCGCGAGCTTCGATCCACGCGTGCCCATGCGAATGACTCTGGTCACTACTACTTCTTCTCCGGTGGGGGCTTCGGGCTCGCCACCGCGGCGGGCGCGTGCGGGTCGAGGCAGAACAGTTCGCGCAACGCGTTCGCGTAGTCGGTTTCGGCCGTCTCGGCGGCCAGCTGCTTGACCCGCACCGTCGGCGCGTGCAGCAGCTTGTCGACCACCCGGCGGACCGTGCGGCCGACCTCTTCGCGGACGACGCCGTCGAGGTCGGGCAGGCGGTGGTCCAGCCGGAGCAGCTCGGCGTCGACGACCTCGGCCGCGCGGCGGCGCAACGCCGTCACCGTCGGGGTCACCTCGGCGCTGCGCTGCCCGGCGAGGTAGTCGCGCACCTCGTCGAGGACGATGCCGGTCGCCTTGGCCGTCTGGCGCTCGGTGGTCGGGGTGCCGGCTTCGCGCATCCGGCGCTGGATGGTGGCCAGGTCCACGACGCGCACGGCGGCCAGCTCGCCGACCGCCGGGTCGACGTCGCGGGGCAGGCCGAGGTCGCAGACGACCAGCGCCCGGCCGCCGCGCGGCAGCACGTGCTCGGGGCCGAAGACGGCGTCCTGCGCGCCGGTGCAGCAGATCACGATGTCGGCGTCGCGAACCGCGTCGGCGACGGCGGACAGCGGGACCGCGCGGGCCGGGACGCCCTGCTCGGTGACGTTCGCGGCGAGGCGGCGGGCACGGGCGTCGGTGCGGTTGGCGACAGTGATCTCGCCGATGCCGGCCTTGCGCAGCTGCGACGCGCTCAGCGCGCCCATCGAGCCGGCGCCGACGATGACGGCGTGCTTGCTGGCGACGTCCCCGGCCGCGGCGAGCGCCTCGGAGACGACCGACGCGCCGAGCTGGTCGAGGCCGGTCTCGGAGTGCACGCGCTTGCCGACGCGCAGCGTGGTCTGGATCAGCTCGTGCAGCGTGCGGCCGACGGTGCCGGCCTCGCGCGCGGTGGCGTAGGCGGACCGGATCTGGCCGAGGATCTGCGTCTCGCCGACGACCATCGAGTCGAGACCCGAGGTGACCGAGAACAGGTGCTCGACGGCGGCGCCGGCGTAGTGCACGTACAGGCTGTCGTAGAGGTCGGCCGGCTCCATGCCGGCCTGGCGGGAGAGCACCGCGGAGACGTCGTTGAGGCCGCCGTGGAAGGTCTCGACGACCGCGTAGACCTCGATCCGGTTGCACGTCGAGACGAGCATGACCTCACTGATGTGCTCGGCCTGCTGCAGCTCGTCGAGGACCTTGCCCACCTCGGGCGCGGGCACCGCGACGCGCTCGAGCGTGCTCAGCTCCGCACTCCGATGCGAAAGGCCGACCGCCAAGACGCTCATGCGGCCACCTCGCTGACGCTCGGTGAGCGCCTGACCGGCTGCGCTGCGTCGAATGATTCACTCGCAAGCTCGCTCATGAGCGCACCACCATTTCCCGTCCGCCGTCCGGGCCCGAACCGTTCCGGCCGCCCTTCCCATTCTCGGACGGCAGGCCTGTCCCGGGTAATCCGGAATTGCCCTGATTGCCGGCGGCGTCATCCGCGCGGCGGGCTACATGGAACGAGAGTATCTGCAGCTCGACGGCCAAATCCACTTTCCGGACCTCGATGTGAGCAGGAACCTGCAGCACGACCGGAGCAAAATTGAGGATGCACTGGACACCGCCCGCGACCAGGCGGTCACACACCGATTGCGCGGCGGTGGGCGGGGTGGCGATCACGCCGATGGAGATGCCGCGCTCGGCGCACACCCGCGGGATGTCGTCCATGTGCGACACCGGGAGGCCGCCGACGGGCACGCCGATCAGGTCCGCGTCCAGGTCGAACAGGGCCTCGACCGGGAAACCGCGCCCCGGGAAGCCGCCGTAGTTGGCCAGCGCGTGACCCAGGTTGCCGATGCCGACCACGGCCACTTTGTGCTGCCGGGTCAGGCCGAGGATGCGCTCGATCTGGCTGACCAGGACGCTGACTTCGTAGCCGACGCCGCGGGTGCCGTAGGAGCCCAGGTACGAGAGGTCTTTGCGCAATTTGGCGGAATTGACGCCCGCCGCTTGGGACAGTTCCTCGCTCGAAACGGTCGTCGCGCCCTGCTCGGACATCCCGGAGAGGACCCGGAGGTAGACGGCGAGGCGGGCGACGGCGGCTTCGGGAATCTGCTTCGCCCGGACGGCCTCGGGGGCATCCCCGTTGGGGCCACCGCGGCCGTTGCCGTTGGCGGGGACGGCCGGGATCTCGGCGGTCGGCGC
This sequence comes from Amycolatopsis sp. NPDC051061, assembly GCF_040682935.1. Classification (NCBI taxonomy): domain Bacteria; kingdom Bacillati; phylum Actinomycetota; class Actinomycetes; order Pseudonocardiales; family Pseudonocardiaceae; genus Amycolatopsis; species Amycolatopsis sp. NPDC051061. Next base: position 62,381 of record NZ_JBFBBZ010000009.1, on the reverse strand, counting down.
GTTGTCGGCGTCCGGGGTGTCCTGGCGGCGCGTCCGGCGCGGCGGCCGGCCCGGGGAGCCCGCGTCGTCGCGCCTCCCCCGCTGTGTCACCACGCCGTCGTCTCCTGCCCGCTGTGCACCCGGCGGCCATCGCCACGGCCGTGCCGAACTGTGTCTTGACCCAGGGCGCGGGGTCCGGTTCGATGCGGACCGCCCGGGGGCGATGGTCCTACGGTAGACCACTTGTGAACGCGCGCACAAAGTCACTGGTCGGAGGCGGTTCCGGGTGGCGCACGATCATGACACGGCGTCAGAATCCTTGTCCGCCAGGCACTTCCGGGGCCGGCACGGGCCGAGGGGTGATCGAGTGCCGGTCGGCGGTGCCGGCCGCGGCGCGGCGAGCGGGCCGCCGGACCCGGTGAACGGCCCCGGGGCGCGGGCGGGCAAGTGAACGTCGCGAATGACTCATTCGGGACGCCGGAGGCCGCGAATGAGTCATTCGCGACGTCCGGGCCGGGGTCAGTGGGCGTCGAGGGTCACCGAGTGCCAGCCGGTCGCCCCGTCCGGGACCGGGTCCGCGCGGTTCTCCGTCTGCGTGTAGCCGTCCTGGTCGGTCGCGCGGACGGACGCCTGGTGCGTCCCCTTCGGCACGTCCAGCTCGATCCACCACATGCGCCAGGTGTCCTTGCTCACCTCGGCCGAAAGCACCGCCGGCTCCCACGCACCCTGGTCCAGCCGCACCTCGACCTTCGCGATGCCCGTGTGCTGCGCCCACGCCGTGCCGGCCAGCCGGACCTTGCCCGCCGTAACGCCGGCGAAACCGGTCGGCGTGTCGATCCGGGACTCCGTCTTGATCGGTGCCTGCTCGGCCCAGCCGCGGCTCAGCCAGTACGACTGCCGCGCGTCCCACTTCGTGAATTCGAGGGACTCGACCCACTTCGTCGCGGAGACGTAGCCGTAGAGACCCGGGATGACGATCCGCGCCGGGAAGCCGTGCTCGACCGGCAGCGGCTCGCCGTTCATGCCGATCGCCAGCATCGCGCCGCGCTGCGGGTCGAGCGCGACGTTCGCCGGGGTGCCGCACGTCCAGCCGTCGACGCTGGTGGCGAACATCTGCTCGGCGCCCGGCTGCACGCCGGCCTCGTCGAGCAGGTCCACGAGGTCGACGCCCAGCCAGGTCGCGTTCGAGATCAGCGGGCCGCCGACCTCGTTGGAGACGCAGGTGAGCGTGACGCGGCGCTCGACCAGCGGCCGGTTGCGGATGTCGGCGTAGGAGAACGTCACCTCGCGATCGACCATCCCGTGGATCTTCAGGCTCCAGTCCTCGGTGCGGATCTGCGGGACGACCAGGGCGGTGTCGATGCGGTAGAAGTCGCCGTTCGGCGTGAGGAACGGCGGCGAGCCGAGCTTGGCGAAGTCGGCGTCCGCGGGCAGCGGCGGCGCGGTGCGGGCGGGAACGAGCGGCCCGACGGCGGCCCGGGAGTCCTCGGCGTTCGAGCTGGTCCCCGCCACCTGGCCGACGACGGCGGCGATCCCCGACCCGGCGGCGACGCCGACCCCGGCGCGCAGGAACTTCCGGCGGTCGAAGCCCCGGTCGTGCACCAGGTCCACGGGCAGCGCGACCCGGTGCAGCCGGGTGAACACGACGAGCCCGGCGACGAGGGCGGCGACCGGCGCGAGCAGCGAGACCTGCCCGAGGTCGCTGCGCGCGTAGACGGCGGCGACCCCGGCGGCGCCCAGCAGGAAGACGAGGACCTGCCCGGCCCGCGGCGTCCGGCGCGACAGCTGGCCGGCGAGCACGGCGAACAGGACGAGGACCACGCCGAGCCCGATCTTGAGGATCGGCTTGTCCCAGGTGCCCAGCGTCCGCTCGGCCCACTTCACGATCCCGGTCGGGCTGTGGTCGATGACGTAGTTGGCGACCGCGATGAACGGCGAAGCGGTGTAGCCGACGAAGCCCGCGACGAGATGCCCGACCCCGAGGGCGGCGGCCAGCGCGAGAAGCCCGATGAGGGTGGCGACGGGCAGCGAAAGCCGCCTCGGGGCTTCGGGCGGCGCTTCCTGCAGAGTGCTCACGCCTCCATCTTCGGAGCACTCGCTCCGGATGGCTGCCCGATACGGCTTACGGACGTGTTACGGCTCGGCCCACCGCGGCTGAAACGTCATGAACGACCCTTTCACGGCGTCCGGCGACATGAACGAGTCGTTCATGACATCCGGAGCCGGGCCGCTCAGGCGAGGGCCTTCCGCAGCCGGTCCTCCTCCACCCGCCAGTACCCGTGCTCGGCGCCGTCCACCAGGATCACCGGGACGCGGTCGCCGTACTCCGCGCGCCACTCCGGGTCCGTGTCGACGTCTTCCGCGCCCCACGAGACACCCAGCTCGCCGCAGATCCGGGCGACGTCCGCCTCCGCGACCTCGCAGAGGTGGCACCCCACCCGGCTCATCACCGTCACTTCGTGCGCCATGCCGTCAGTACTACCGCAACCGCACGCGGCGCAGCTTGCCGGTGGCCGAGTGCGGCAGCGACTCGGCGAACTCCACCGCGTGCGGCACCTTGTACCCGGCGAGGTGGGCCGCGCAGTGGTCGACGACCTGCTGCTCGGACAGCGACGCCCCGGCCGCCGGCACCACGAACGCCTTCACCGCTTCGCCGCTTCGCTCGTCCACGACCCCGACGACCGCGGACTCGGCCACCTCCGGCAGCTGCCCGATGACCGACTCGACCTCGTTCGGGAAGACGTTGAAGCCGTTGACGATGATCAGGTCGTTGGCCCGGTCGACCAGGTGCAGGTCGCCGTCGACGTCGAGGTAGCCGACGTCGCCGGTGCGGAACCAGCCCTCGTCGTCCGGGCCGTGGCCGCCGTCGGGCCAGTAGCCGGAGAACAGGTTCGCGCCGCGGATCGACACCAGCCCGGTCTCGCCCTCGGCCTCGAAGACGTCGTCGACGTCGTCCGGGTCGAGCGGCACGGCCTGGTCGGTGCCGTCGCTGTCCACCAGCCGCAGCTCGACGCCGGGCAGCGGCCGCCCGACCGAGCCCGGTTTCGGGTAGCCGGTGACCAGTGTCGACGTCACCACCGGCGCGCACTCGGTGAGCCCGTAGCCCTCGTAGACGTCGAGGCCGGTCGCCTCGCGGAGCGCGCCCAGCACCTTCGGGTGCAGCGGCGCGGCGCCCGACGTCATCCGCCGGACCGTGGCCAGTCCCCGGGTCAGCTCCTCGGTGCCGAGCGCGGCGAACTCGCCGTACATCGTCGGGACGCCGGTGATCGTCGTGACGCCGTGTTCGGCGCAGTCGTCCAGCGTGCGCTGCGCCTCGAAGCGCTCGGACAGCACCGCCGTCGCGCCGACGGACACCGCCTGCAGCAGGCCGGGCCCGAGGCCGTAGACGTGGAAGAGCGGGATGGTGATCAGCACGCGGTCGTCGTGCGTGAGGACGCCCTCGACCCCGCTCAGCTGCTCGAGGTTCGCCAGCAGCGCGCGGTGCGAGAGCATCACGCCGCGCGGCGGGCCGGTGGTGCCCGAGGTGTAGGAGACGACGGCGATGTCTTCCCCGGAACCCGCCCGGTCGTCGTCGACGAATTCGACTGCTCCATCCGGGTCGGATTCCGGAGTGAGCCCCATCACGCCGTCCGGCAGCGCCTCTTCCGCGTCGCGCGTGATGACCACCTTGGCACCGCTGTGCTCGAGCAGCTGCTCGAGCTCGGGCCCCGGCGCCTGCGGCGACAGCGGCACGACGACCGCCCCGGCGCGCAGCGCGCCGAAGAACGCCACCACGAAGTCCGCCGCCGTCGGCAGCCGCAGCGCGACCCGGTCGCCGGGCGCGACGCCCGCGTCCGCGAGCCGCTGGGCCTGCGCCTGCACCGCCGCCTCGGCGGCGCGGTAGGTCAGCTCTCTTCCGGTACCCGTCTCGCGCACGGCCGGGTGGTCCGGCCACGTGGCCGCGGCCCGCGTGAGCAGGCCGCCAACCCCCGGCTGCGTCCTCTCTGGAGCACTCATCCGCGGTCCACCTCTCCTCGCCCGGCCCAAACCGTTGCAAGTCTGTCATTCGAAGCGACGTCATGGGTGCTGACCGCGAGCGTCGCGTTTCTGCAACCCCGGAGCCACTACCTACTTCGCGGTAACTACACGTATGCTGCACTGCGTCGCGGGGTGGTGTTGATCACCGCCGTGACCGGAGAGAGGGAGTCGCCGTGACGAACTTGCCTGCCCACGAGGTCGTGGGGCATGCGAGCCGGCAGGCCCCTGCTCGCCGGAGTTCCGGGGGTACCGTGGCCCACAGGGCCGAAGCCGCCGCCGGAGGTGCCGCCCGATGACCGTCCCCACCGCTGTCACCCGCGGGCCCGTCTTCATGTTCGCCGAGCGCGTGTTCGGCCGCTCGACGTCCGTGCCGCTGAGCAGGCAGGCGGTCGACGAGGAGCGCGCCGAGGCGGCGAAGGCCGAGGCCTGGGACCTGGTGCGCGCCGCGCAGGACGGCGACTCGTCCGCGTTCGGCCGGCTCTACGACCGCTACGTCGACGTCGTCTATCGGTACGTGCTCTTCCGCCTGGGCGACCGCGACCTCGCCGAGGACGTCACCAGCGAGACGTTCCTGCGCGCGCTGCGCCGGATCACGTCGGTGAGCTACCAGGGACGTGACGTCGGCGCCTGGTTCGTCACCATCGCCCGCAACCTCGTGCTCGACCACGTGAAGTCGAGCCGGTTCCGCCTCGAAGTCGTCACCGACGAGGTGACCGAGCCGGGTTCGGCGCCCTTCAGCGTCGGCGCGAGCGTCCAGGCGGGGCCGGAGCAGGAGGCGATCAGCCGCGCGACCCGCACCGAGCTGCTGCGCTGCGTCGCCGAACTGGGCGATGACCAGCGCGAATGCATCATCCTGCGGTTTCTGCAGGGCCTGTCGGTGGCGGAGACGGCCGAGATCATGAACCGCAACGAGGGCGCGATCAAGGCGCTCCAGCACCGCGCGGTGCGCCGTTTGGCACAACTTCTGCCCACCGGATTGCGCTGATTCCGCGAACTTTTCGGCTCGTCGACCGAAACCGGTAACCCTGACGCCTTCTGGATCGTTACCCCTGCCAGACCGGTGTTGCCGATCCGGCCGGAAGCAGGCGGACACGGTCCGCGGCGGACCTGCTCACAGCGGTGGTTCCGCCGTGGCTGCCGGTCGGATTGGCAACGATCGGCACAGCAGGACCGGCCAAGGCCCGAGATGGAGCTGCGCAGTGAGGTTTGCGCGTGAGCGAGCCGACGTAGAGCGGTTCGCGCGTGCCCTGGAGCCGTCCCCCAAGGCGCGGGACGGCGAGTTCGCCGACGAGCTGGCTCTCGTCGGCGCGTTGCGCGAGCTCGGCGCGGCCGGGGCCCCGGACCTGGAGACGCGGCAGCGGATCCGCGCGGAGATCGCGGGCCGCCTGGAGACGGCGGCGGCCACCCCGCGTCGGAGGTGGCGGCCGCGGACCGCCGACCTGGTGGCCGCCGCGCTCTTCCTCGTGCTCGTCCTTTCCGGCCTGACCTTGGTGCTCTCGCGCAACGCGTTGCCGGGTGACCCGCTGTACGGCGTCAAGCGCGCCGGCGAGTCGACGGCGCTGGGCCTGACCTTCGGCGACCAGGCGAAGGCGCGCAAGCACCTGGAGTTCGCCACCAACCGCGTCACCGAGCTCGGCGAGCTGGCCGAGCAAGGCGCGAGCGAGGCCGACTACCGGACGGCGTACGAAGACTTCGCGACCGACCTGCGCGCCGGCGTCGCCCAGCTGGCCGCGGTGGCGACCAGCGACGGCAGCGGCACGCAGGCACTGTCCGACGTCCGGCTGTGGGCGCGCAACCAGGCGGCCCGGCTCGCGGCCGACCAGCCGAAGCTCCCGGCGGACGCCGTGACGGTGTTCGGTGACGTGCGCGACCTGCTCGGCAAGGTCCAGGAGCGCACGAGCGGGCTGGTCGAGCGGATGAACTGCTACCAGATCACCACCGGCACGTCCGACGACCTCGGCCCGCTCCCGGCGACCGGCGAATGCACCCAGCGACCGGTTCCCTCGTCCGGCGGCGAGCCGACGTCGGCGTCGACCGCACCGTCGTCGGGGGAGAGCACCTCACCGACGCCGACGGGCACCGAGCTGCCGCCCACGGACGCGGCGGCGACCCCCGGCACGCCCCTGCCGACCGGCGGCGTCACGCCGCCGCCGGTGTACGGCCAGGTTCCGACGACCACGCCGCGAGCCCCGGTGACCTCGACCACGCAGCCGCCGCCGCTGGTTTCGATCCCGCCGCTGCTCCCCGGTCTACCGCCGATCGTGATCGGCTGAGGTCCGGGCCACACCTGCGACGGCTGGGTGGGCGGCTCGCTACGCTGTGCGAAGGACCGGGGAACGTGGCCGGACGTGGGCAGACGTGGAGGCGGTGTGCGTGTCAGCTTGGCGTGGCAGGGATAAGAGTCAGGAGCTGGAACGGCTCGCCGCGCTCGCGGGCGAGGCGTCGGCCGAGGCCGCCCACGCCCGTGTGGTCGCCGAACCTCCTGCCCCGCCCGCACCGCCGGACCTCACGGCGGCCGCGTTCTTCGACGTCGACAACACGATGATGATGGGCGCGTCGATCTTCTACTTCGCCCGCGGGCTCGCGGCGCGGAAGTTCTTCACGTCGTCGGACCTGGCCGGTTTCGTCTGGGGCCAGATCAAGTTCCGCCTCGGCGGCCGCGAGAACAAAGAGGACATCAAGACCCACCGCGAGCGCGCGCTGTCCTTTGTGGCCGGTCGCACGGTGGCGGAGCTGACGTCGATCAGCGAAGAGATCTACGACGAGCTGATGGCGGACAAGATCTGGTCCGGCACGCGGGCCTTGGCCCAGATGCACCTGGACGCGGGCCAGCGCGTCTGGCTGGTGACGGCGACCCCGATCGAGCTGGCGGCGATCATTTCCCGCCGGCTCGGGCTGACGGGAGCGCTGGGCACGGTGGCAGAAACTCGCGACGGCGTCTACACGGGACGCTTGGTGGGAGATCTCCTGCACGGCCGCGCGAAGGCGCACGCGGTGCGGGCGCTGGCGTCCCGCGAGGGCCTGAACCTCAAGCGCTGCACGGCTTATTCGGACTCGGCGAACGACGTCCCGATGCTGTCGGCGGTGGGTACCGCGGTGGCGGTCAACCCGGACGGCGGCCTGCGGGACGTGGCCCGGGCGCGCGGGTGGGAGATCCGCGACTTCCGGACCGGCCGCAAGGCGGCGAAGATCGGCGTCCCGTCGGTGCTGGGCGCGGGCGCTTTGGCCGGCGCGGTGGCGGCGGGCATGGCCTACCGCCGCCGCTGAGGCTCAGCCGCGGAAGACCGACTTCCGCCGCGAAAGGCGCTGGTACAGCGTCTGCTGGATCGACTCGCGCACCTGGTCCGTCAGCTGGAACACCAGCATCGGGTCCTCCACCGCCTCCGGACCGTACGAATCCGTCGGGATCGGCTCGCCGAACTCGATGCTCCACTTCGTCGGCAGCGGGATCGCGCCCAGGGCGCCGAACAGCGGGAAGAACGGCGTCACCGGGAAGTACGGCAACCCGAACATCCGCGCCAAGACCTTGATGTCGCCCAGCTTCGGGTAGATCTCCTCCGCGCCGATCACCGACACCGGGATGATCGGCACGCCCGCCCGGAGCGCCGCCGACACGAAGCCGCCGCGGCCGAAGCGCTGCAGCTTGTAGCGGGACGAGAACGGCTTGCCGACGCCCTTGAAGCCTTCCGGCCACACGCCGACCAGCTCACCGTTGCCCAGCAGGCGTTCCGCGTCCGCGTTGCAGGCCAGCGTCTGGCCGGACTTGCGGGCGAACGAACCGACCAGCGGCACCTGGAACACCAGGTCCGCGCCGAGACCGCGCAGGTGCCGGCCACCGGTTTCGTCGTGGACCGCGACCGCCGTCATCAGCGAGTCCAGCGGCAACGTGCCGGAGTGGTTCGACACCAGCAGCGCGCCACCGGACGCCGGGAGGTGCTCGACGCCGAACGTGTCGACGCGGAACCACTTCTTGTACAGCGCGCGCAGCGGCGGCAGGAACACCGCGTCGGTCAGCTCGGCGTCGAAGCCGAACTCGTCGACGGTGTAGTCGCCGGTCAGGCGGTCGCGGATGAAACCGAGCGCCGAACGCGCGGCGTCCGAAAGCGGCTCCTCGGGGGCCGGCTGGTCCGCGCGCGGGAAGGCGACGACCGGCGCGTCCGCCTCCTCGCGGAAGTCACGCTCAGCAGTAAGAGCTGCCGGCTTTTCCCGGCCCGGTCCGTGCAGGGGGATGACCTGCGCCTCGGCACCGCCCACGGTCTCCGCCTCGCTTCCGAAGTCGTCCAAGTCGTCGTGCGGTCTGCTGTAACAAGCGGAGCTTCGCTCCGGGCCGGGGGCTCCGCCACCCGGACCCCCGAAAAGCCTGCTCATCGGCTCTGCCCCGTCGCGGCCGCGACGAGCACCTTCCCGGCCAGGCTCGCCAGCTTGCCGCCGTCGAGCACCGGCCGGAGCCCGCGTCCGACGATGTAGTCGTCGAACGCCTCACGCGTGGTCCACCGCGGGGTGTACCCGAACTCGTTCTTCAGCTTCGCGATGTCGACGACCCGGCCGAAGTTCAGCAACCGGACCTGGTCGGCGGAAAAGTCCACCACGCGCGCGCCGCGCAAGACCTTGCCGACCGACGGCACCACGCTCCGCGGCATCGGCAGCTCGACCCGGCCCGCTCGCCGGATCGCCTGCGAAAGGGTGAGTACCCCTTCCGAGCCGACGTTAAAGACGCCGGGCTTGTCATCGAGGGTCGCGTGCTCCAGCACGGCCAGCGCGTCCGAAGAGTGCAGCAGCTGGATACGGGCGTCGTACCCGAAAACGGTCGGCACGACCGGCAGCGCGAAATAGCGCGAAAGGACGGTGTCGGTCGAGGGCCCGATGATGTTGGCGAAGCGGAACAGCGTCGTGGTGATGTCCGGGCGGCGCCGCACCAGGCCGCGCACGTACCCCTCCATCTCGACGGCGTCCTTCGCGTAGCCGCTGCTCGACGTCGGGATCAGCTCGGAGTCCTCGGTGAACACCGCTTGCGAGCGGGCGCCGGCGCCGTAGACCGCCGCCGTCGACTTGACCACCAGCTTGCGGACCAACGGCGAGCGCTGGCACGCGGCGAGCAGCCGCATGGTGCCGATGACGTTGACTTCCTTGATCGCGGTGCGCCGCCCGGGCCCGGCCGGGTGCGCGGTGCACGACGCGTGCACCACCGTGTCCACTTCGGCGGTGCTGATCACCTTGGCGATCAGGGGGTTCCGGATGTCCGCGCGGACGAACTCCGCGTGGCCCATGCGTTGCAGGACCGTCTTGTCCGGAGCGACCGTGTCGACACCGATGACCCGTTCGAAATCGGGGTTGTTGCCCAGCCGGGCGAGGAGTTTCCCGCCCAGTTCGCCGGCTACCCCGGTGACGAGCACGATGTTCGACGGCATGCGACTCCCTGCGGCGTAGGGCGTGGTGGGGGTGGACGGTCACCCGAAGTGCGCGGGCCTGCACTCACTGGAAGCATCGCGCGGACACCGTTGAGATGTTACCGCTCTTCAGTGGTAGGCCCGGGTTGTCTTACGTGCTATTAACCGCTATTCCCCCGGAAAGCGACGAACGCCTCACTCGAACGGGGGGACCTGCCCACCACATGGACGTGGCCCGTCCAGAGACTGGACGGGCCACGGCTACGCACTGCACGCTTCACCAGGCAGGTCTTACTTGCCGGCCTTCCGGCGCTGCACTCGCGTGCGGCGAAGCAGCTTGCGGTGCTTCTTCTTCGACATGCGCTTGCGGCGCTTCTTGATCACAGAGCCCATGGGCGCTCCTTAGGTCGTCGTCGGTCACGCTGCCCGGCGCAGCGTCCAACGGGTGGAGCGCACAGGCACGAGCGGTTTTCCAGGTTACCCGTCACCCTGCGCGGGCCGGTCGGCGGGCACGTTGTAGCGCTGCGCGCCGCTGGCCACGGCGTGCCCGGCGACCGGTTCAACCCACGTCGTAGTAGGCACCTTGGAGGTACTCGTGCACTGCTTTCTCCGGCACCCGGAACGACTTGCCGACCCTGACGGCGGGCAACTCACCCGAGTGCACGAGACGGTAGACGGTCATCTTGGAGACCCGCATCAGCGTGGCCACCTCGGCGACCGTCAGGAACTGGACCTGTCCGACAGCCGGCAGATCTTCCTTCTTGTTCGGCGACATGTTTACCGCGTCCTTAGACACGCGTCGCGCCACGAGGCTTCCCCACCTGTGGTACCGACACGCACGTGCTCCATCGAGAGTAGCGGGACTGGTGGGACTAAAGCGACGCCTGTCACCGAGATGGGCTCCTACCAGCGCTAACGCATGAGCACTCGCGCGTGCAAGATCGGCGTAATCGCCCATTACGGCGATTCCGGGCGCGCGGTACCCGGTTCGAGGGGCAGCCGCAGCGCCCGGACCGTGAAGGAAATGGCGTGGTACCAGCCGCAGACGAGCAGCAGGTCGAGCGCGCCGTCTTCGCCCACGGCGGCCACGAGGTCCGCCCAGGTCCCGTCGGAGAGGTCCGCGGTCGCGCGCAGCTCGTCGACGGCCGTCAGCACTGCGCGGTCCGTCGCGTCCCAGCACGCGTCGGCCGGCCCACCGGCGGCGAGAGAGCGGATCTGCGCGCCGTCGAGGCCGGCCTGGCCGGCGAAGGTGGCGATGTGGACGCCCCACTCGTAGTCGGCGCCGCACAGGGCGGTCGTGCGGTCGATGACCAGCTCACGCTGCCGGACCGTCAGCGCCGAACGCCCTGAGAAGTAGTAGCGACCCCACTCGGCCACGCCGCGAGCCAGCTCGGGACGCCGCGCCCAGACGCGGAACAGCCGGATGGGCGGCCCGAGCCGTTCGAGGGCGTCGGCGACCTCGGCGTCGAACGGCGGCTCGAGGGGCATGATCCGTGGCTGCTTCGATTTCAGAGGCATGACCGGCACGCTAACATCGGCGCTTCGGAAAGGAAAGCAATGACGACTCCCCTGCCCGGCCAGCCGGTCCGCGGTTCGGCCACCGGCCGCCCGGTCATGGCCCTGCTCGACCTGCTCGGCCGCCGCTGGGCCCTGCGGATCCTCTGGGAGCTGCGCGCCGGCGCGAACCCGACGTTCCGCGAGCTGCAGCAGCGCTGCGACGGCGTCTCGTCCAGCGTGCTGGCCACGCGGCTGCGCGAGCTGGGCGAAGCGGATCTGGTCGGCCACGCCGAGGGCTACTCGCTCACCGGCCAGGGGAGGTCGCTGTTCGAGACGCTCGTGCGGCTCGACGCCTGGGCGAACGAGTGGCGCCCGCGGGCTTAGGCCTCGTGGGCCTTGCCCAGCGCCTCGGACCGGTCCTTGGCCGCCTCGATCGCGTCGAGCAGGGCGGCGCGGACGCCGTGCTTCTCGAGCTCGCGGATCGCGTTGATGGTCGTGCCCGCCGGCGACGTCACGGCCTCGCGCAGCAGCACGGGGTGCTCATCCGACTCGGCCAGCATCTTCGCCGCCCCGACGGCCGACTGGATGATCAGCTGCCCGGCCAGCGCGCGCGGCAGCCCGAGCAGGATGCCGGCGTCGATCATGGCCTCGACCAGGTAGAAGAAGTACGCCGGGCCGGAGCCGGACAACGCCGTGACGGCGTCCTGCTGGCCCTCGGGCACCTCGACGACCCGGCCGACGTGCGAGAGCAGGTCGCGCACCACGGCGAGGTGGTCGGCGGTGGCGTGCCGCCCCGCCGAGATGGCACTCATGGCCTCGTTGACCAGCATCGGCGTGTTCGGCATGACCCGCACCACGGGAACGCCGTCGGCCAGGCGGCGCTCGTACAGCGAGGTCGGCAGGCCCGCGCACAGCGACACGACCAGCGACGACGGGCTCAGCAGCGGCGCGAGCTCGTCGAGCACGGGGTCGATGTCCTGCGGCTTCACGGCCACGACCAGGACGTCGGCCTGCTTGGCGGCTTCCTCGACCTCGACGCCGCGGATGCCGTAGCGCGCGGTGAGTTCTTCGACGCGCGCCGGGTACCGCTCGGTGAAGAGGAGGTCGCCCGGCTCGTGGCCGCCGTGCAGCAGCCCCGAGAGCAACGCCTCGCCGATCTTGCCCGCACCCAGCACCGCGATGACCGTCATGCCGTAAAGCGTGCCAAACGCGCCTCAGCCGCCCGGTGCCGGGGCGAGACCCAGCTGCCGGGCCTGGCACACCAGCCGGCCCTGGGAGTCCACCACCGTCGCGTCCGAGTCGAACCACGACTCGTGCACCGAGCGGGACTCCACCACCACCCGCAACCAGCCCGGGGCCGGCCGCGTGCGCAGCAGCGCCGTCAACTGGACCGTCGGCGCCCAGCCGATGCGTCCCAGGTTCATCACCACCGGCGGATTCACGTCGGACGCCAGCAGCGTGAAGTACGGGTCGACCAGGCCGTGGCGCGGCCGGACCCACAGCCGCATCCGGGGCGGCTCGCCGGTGCGCCCGGCGAGGTAACCCGCGGTCGCCGGGTCGAGCCGGACCTCGCAGCCCTTGGCCAGGTTGAACGGGCCCTCGGGACTCTCGGGCATGGCGAGCGCGCCCGGCGACGGCTCGGCGGGCATCGACGGCACGTCCGTCCACTCCGGGCGCCGCATCGGCAGCCGCCCCGTCGTCACCCTGGCCTCGACGCAGCTGCGGCCGCGCTGCTCCAGGCGCACCTCGACGACCGTCGCGCGGCGGCCGACCTTGCGGACGTCCGTGCGCAGCAGCACCGGGCCGAGCGCGGGCGCGTGCAGGAACTCCGCGCTGATGACCAGGGGCTCGGCGTGCGGCTCACCGCGTTCGTGCAGGGCGGCGATCGCCGCCTTGGCCAGCAGGGCCAGCAGGAAACCCCCGTGCGGGTGCGAGCCGATGGCCCATTCCGCACGCAGCACCGCGGTGAAGGTGCCGTCCCCCAGCGACCGCGCCGCACTCGCCGTGTCGAAGGACCCGGCGGTGCCGTCCGTTCCGCTCACGAACGCGCCATACCAATGGGGGAATCCGGAGAGGTGGCGATCAACGAGCGCGACGGTTTCACAGTCGGAACTTTACGTGTTCGACCCAGGTAAATGGACCCGGGAGTAGTCGTGTCCGCGCCGAAGTGCGCAATTACTGCCCGAGGTGGAATCGCGCGAACAGCAATGCCTCCGCCAGATCCCGGACCCGCTGGGCGCCGGTGTCGGCGTGCCGGGTGTTGATCTCCAGCACGATCTGCCCGGCGAAACCGCTGCTGACCAGCTTTTCCAGGAGTTCGGCGCAGGGCTGGCCACCGCGTCCGGGCACCAGGTGTTCGTCCTTCGGGAGGCCGGTGCCGTCCGCCAGATGGAGGTGCGAGAGGCCTTCACCCATCCGCTGCGCCAGCGCGAGTGCGTCCATCCGGGCTGCCGCTGTGTGGGACAGGTCGAGCGTGTAGTGCCGGAAACCGACGTCCGTCGGGTCGATCGACGGCCGGAACGCGGAGACACGCGAATTCTTCGAACCACCCGGCGGGCGCACCTTGAACATGTTCTCGACGGCGATTTCGATCCCGCTGGACTCCTCCAGCTCGTCGACGAGATCACCGAAGGCGTCGCCGTACCGGCGCTGCCACCGGAACGGCGGGTGCACGACGACGGTCCGCGCGCCGAGCTCGAGCGCGGCGTCGACGGACATCCGCAGCCGCACCACGGGATCGGGCGACCAGATCCGCTGGGTGATCAGCAGCGACGGCGAGTGGACGGACAGCACGGGCACCCCGGTGCGGCGCGACCACCGGCGCAGGGCGCTGACGTCCTGGCTGACCGCGTCGGCCCAGACCATGACCTCGACGCCGTCGTACCCGAGCTCGGCGGCGAGCTCGAAGGCGGTCCCGGCCTTGAGGGGCCACACGGACGCCGTGCTGAGCCCGACGGGGACCGGCTTCTCGTCTGTCACGCGCGCCATCCTGCCTCGTCACCGAGGGTGCGCTGACTCGCCGGGCCGGAAGGGGGACGCGCGTCTCACCGCGCCCACCCGGCAGCGTCATGAACGACTCGTTCACCTCGCCTGACGTCATGAACGACTCGTTCATGACATCAGGCGAGCGGGTGTCAGCGGCCGACGAGCAGCAACGCCGCCGGGGACACCGTCACGACCAGGCCCACCAGCACCGCCAGCACCGTCGTCTGCAGGTCCTCGGCCCGGCGGATCTTCCGCACGATCCAGACCAGCGCGACCACCACCAGCAGCGCCGCCACCAGGGCCGCCGCGGGGATGTTCACCCACAGCCAGTTGAAGCCCAGCCAGACGGCCGCGCCGCCCACGACGCCCATCGCCAGCTGGCCGGCCAGCGCCAGCCACGCCTTGCCCGGCGAGGTCGCGGGCTCCGGCTCCGCGACCGGCTCGGCCGCGTCGTCGTACTCGTCGTCCTCGTAGCCTTCGCCCTGCTCGTAGCCGTAGTCGTCCTGCTCGAAGTCCGGGCCGTCGGCCGGGTAGCCGTCGGCGAACTCGCGCTCGTAGGGCTCGAGGTCGTCCGGGACCGGCGCCCGCGAGGCGCGGTCGCCGGGCGCGAACGGCATCGGCGGCGGGTACGTGCCGGTCGGCGGGCCCGCGTCGTAGGCGGCCTGGTAGCCGCTGCCCTCGGGCTCGAAGTCGTCGTCGGGGTAGCCGTCGTCCGGGGTTTCGGTGGGCACCACCGGCATGACGCCGATCTCGGTGTCCTCCAGCTGCTCCTTCTGCCGGCGCTTGCGCCAGTTCGCGAGCCCGCCCGGCGACGACGGTTCGGGCGCGTCGGGCTTCTTCTTGCCCGGCGCCGGGGAGAGCGGCGGCCGCTCGCCGGCCACCGCGTCGAACTGCTCGGTGTACGCCTCCTGCTGCGGCTGCGGACGGCGCGCCGGGCCTCGGCGCTGACGGCCGGGTGCGGCCGGCGGCGTCCCGAAGGTCCCGCCGGCCATCGGGCCCGGCGGGACGTCGATGTCGGCGTCCGGCGTGCCGTTGAGGCCGTCGAGCCGGGCCGACAGCGGTCCGCCTGGTGTCCCGGGCGCCGGCAGCTGCTGGGACGGCTGCTGCGGCGGCGGGGTCGGCAACTGCTGAGAAGGGGGCGGGCGGCGCCGGACCGGCGGGACGGCCCCGCGGGTCTCCTCGGCCGCGGGCGGCGGCGGGGCCGGCAGCTGCTGCGACGGCTGCGGGGGCGGCGGCTGGCGCCGGGGCGCGCGCGGCGGCACGGGCAGCTGCGCCGACTCCTGCGGGCTCGCGAACGGCCCGGACTCCTGCGGCGGCCGCGCCGGCGGGTTCGCGAACTGGCCGGACTCCTGGGGCGGCCGGGCGAACTGGCCCGACTGCTGCGGCGGCGCCGGGGGGCGCGCGTACTGGCCGGACTCGGCGCCGCCGGGGGCGGGCCGGGCCGGGGGCGGCGGGACCGGCCGCGGCTGGGAGTCCTGCGGGACCGCGCGGGGCGCGGGCGGCGGCGGGGACGGTGGCTCGGCGCGACGCCGTCCGGCGGGCCGGTTCGGCGGCGGCGGCGTGCCCTCGCCGGCGACCCGGTCGATGATCGCCTGCGGGCCGGTGTCGCTCACGCCGGGGCGCCGGTGGGAGCCGGTCGCGCCGGGCGGGGCCTCCGGGGTGGCGGGCTCGTCGTCGTCCTCGGCCGCGCGCCGCCGTCGACGGCGGCTGCCGCCCTCGACCTGCGCACCGTGCTGGGCGAGCAGCTCAGCCACGGTCTTCTGCGGCTGGTCGCCTCCGGTCTGGTCCGTCATACCTGGTCGTCCCCTGCGCGCTCCGGGTCCTCGGCACTCGGCGAAGTGGTACCCGACGGCACGCCGGCGGCGCCGCGCGCGCTGTACGCCGACCTCTGCATGTCCGTCACCTCTCCACCGTGCCCGTTTACGTTCCGGGAAGTCCAGCCGCGTGCTTTCACCGGTCCTCCTGTGCGCCGAAGCGCGCCACGAGGGCGGCTCCAGTTTCATCCGCGCCGTTGGAATGGTCCAGCCGTCGCAGGATGACACCTTCTCGCAGAGCCCACGGGCAGATCTCGAGTTCCGGCAAACCGAGCGCCCGCATCGTGGCCTGCGCGACGAGCGCGCCCGCCACCAGCTGGTGCGACCGGCTCGAGCTGACGCCCTCGAGCTGCGCGAGATCGGCCGACGGCATCCGCGAGATGAACGCCAGGAGCTGGCGCAATGCGGTGTCCGTGAGCGTACGTCGCACGCGCGGGCCCGCCGCCGAGGGGGCGGCGCCGGTCAGCCGGGCGAGGGACCGGAAGGTCTTCGACGTCGCCACGACCCGATCGGGTTCACCCCATTTGGTGACCTTCCGCGCGAGCTCGGTGAGCTGGTCGTCGAGCCACGCCGACGTCGCGACGAGCTCGGAGCGCGTCGGCGGGTCGTGCTTGAAGCGGGTGCGCGTGGTGCGGCCCGCGCCCAGGGGCAGCGACTCGGCCAGGACGGGCTCTTCGTCGCGGCCCATCGCGATCTCCAGCGAGCCGCCGCCGATGTCGAGCACCAAGAGCTGACCGGCCGACCAGCCGTACCAGCGACGGACGGCGAGGAAGGTCAGCCGGGCCTCGTCGGTGCCGGAGAGGACCTGCAGCTCGACGCCGGTGCGGTCGGCCACGCGGGCCAGCACCTTGGCGGAGTTCTTCGCTTCGCGGACCGCCGACGTGGCGAAGGCCATGACTTCTTCGCAGCCGAGCCGCGCGGCGGCTTCCTTGGCGGACTCGACGGCCGTTACGAGGTCGTCGGCGCCGGCCTTGCTGAGTTCGCCGCCGGGGGTCAGCTGCTCCGCCAGGCGGAGCACGGACTTCTCGGAATGCATCGGCGTCGGGTGGGCGCCACGGTGGGCGTCGACCACCAGCAAGTGGACGGTGTTGGAACCGACGTCGAGTACCCCTAGGCGCACGGGGGTCCAGCGTACCGGGCCCAGCGCCAGGTCTCGAACATGTAACCAACAACACTCGGTGCGGTACCGCCCCGGCGCGCCTCCCACCGAGGCGGTACCGCCCGAAAAGCCCGCTTACGTCTCGAACTTGTAGCCCAGGCCGCGGACCGTCACCAGGTGCCGCGGCGAGCCCGGGTCCGGCTCGATCTTCGAGCGCAGCCGCTTCACGTGGACGTCCAGCGTCTTCGTGTCGCCGACGTAGTCCGCGCCCCACACCCGGTCGATCAGCTGCCCGCGCGTCAGCACCCGGCCGACGTTGCGGAGCAGGTACTCCAGCAGGTCGAACTCCTTGAGCGGCAGCGACACCTCGGCGCCGTCCACCGTCACGACGTGCCGCTCGACGTCCAGCCGCACCGGGCCCGCCGACAGCACCAGCGGCGCCAGCTCGCCTTCGGAGCCCGGCTCGCCGCCGCGGCGCAGCACCGCCCGGACCCGCGCGATCAGCTCACGCGCCGAGTACGGCTTCGTCACGTAGTCGTCCGCGCCCAGCTCCAGGCCGACGACCTTGTCGATCTCGCTGTCGCGCGCCGTCACCATGATCACCGGCACGGCCGAGCGCTGGCGCAGCTGCTTGCAGACGTCGGTGCCGCTCATCCCCGGCAGCATGACGTCGAGCAGCACGATGTCGGCGCCGTTGCGGTCGAACTCCTCCAGCGCCGCCTGGCCGGTGCCGGCCACGGCCGCGGTGAACCCTTCCTTGCGCAGCAGGAAGGCGAGGGGGTCGGCGAACGACTCCTCGTCTTCGACGATGAGAACCCTGGTCACAGGTTTCCTCCATGATCTGGGCTGTCCTGCCCGGTAACCACGAGCCTCGGGGTGCGCTCGGGGGTCTTCTCCTGCCGTGGTGCAGGCGAGGTCTTGGCGTTCCGCGCCGGCTCGGGGGCCGGCTCGGGACGGAGGTGCGCGGGGATGCGCAGCGTGAACGTCGAGCCGGTGCCGGGGCGGCTCCACAGCCCGACCGAGCCGCCGTGGTTGGCCGCCACGTGCTTGACGATCGCCAGGCCCAGCCCGGTGCCGCCGGTGGCGCGCGAGCGGGCCTTGTCGGCGCGGTAGAAGCGCTCGAACACGCGCTGCTGCTCGTCCTCGGCGATGCCGATCCCCCGGTCGGTGACGGCGACCTCGACCATCCCGTCCGCGAGCCGGCGCGAGATCGACACCGGGTTGCCGGCCGGCGAGTACGCGACGGCGTTCTCCAGCAGGTTCGACAACGCGGTGACCAGCAGCGTCCGGTCGCCCTCGACGAGCAGGCCGCTGGGGGTGTCGGTGGTGATCCGGATGTCGGCCGACTCGGCCGAGAGCGTCGTCCGGCCGAGCGCCTCGCGCACGACCGCGTCGACCTCGACGACGTTGAGGTCCGGCAGCCGCTCGGCGCCCTGCAGCCGCGAAAGCGCGATCAGCTCGGTGACGAGCTGGCCGAGCCGGGTGGACTCGCGCAGGATCTTGCCGCCGAAGCGGCGGACCTCCTCGACGTCCTCGGCGGCGTCGAGCACGGCCTCGGTGAGCAGCGCGATCGCGCCGACCGGGGTCTTGAGCTCGTGGCTGACGTTGGCGACGAAGTCGCGGCGCACGGCCTCCAGCCGGATGGCCTCGGAGTGGTCGACGGCCTCGACGACGGTGAAGCCGTCGCCGAGCGGCCGGACCTGGCCGAGCACCGCCTCCGGCTGGCGGCCGCGCGCTTCGAGCGGCGAAAGGTCGATCTCCATCGGCTCGTCGGTTTCGGCGACCTGCTCGGCGGCCTTGCGGGCCCGCGGGTCGGCCTGGTTGACCCGCACCAGGCCCAGCTCGTAGGCGCGCGGGTTGTGCAGCACCATGTCGCCGAACTTGTTGAGCACGACGACGCCGTTGTGGGACGACCGGACCAGCCGCTCGAGGAGCTCCGCGACGGTCGGGCCCGGCGGCCGGGCCTCTTCGCGGCGGGTGCGGGCCCGCGCGACGAGGTAGCCGACCACCGCACCGGCCACCAGTGCCCCGATGGCCAGTGCGAGGGAAACAGGCGTGGTCACAGGCCGATCGTAAGCTGAGTAGTGGCCCTTCGGCCTAGCGTTGTCCGCCTTGTCGTGAGCACCGCGACACCTGGCGATGACATGTTCGCCGGTGCTTCAGCCGGCGTTCACCCGATCGATTCCCCGGCGAGACATTCCGGGTGAATCACCCCTCGCCGTCGAGGGTCTTCAGGTCGTCGCCGGTGAGCTCCAGCGCCGCCGCGGCGACGTTCTGCTCGAGGTGCGCGACGTCGCCGGTACCCGGGATCGCGAGCACGTGCGGTCCTTGGTGGAGGGTCCACGCGAGCCGCACCTGGGCCGGGGTGGCGTCGTGCCGGCGCGCGACCTCGGCGACGCGGGCGTCCTCGCCCGTCCCGCTCGCGACGGCGAAGAACGGCACGAAGGCGATCCCGTGCTCGGCACACATCCGGACGATCTCGTCGTCCTCCCGGCGGGCGGTGAGGCCGTACTGGTTCTGGACGCAGACGACCGGCGCGATCTCGAGGGCCTCCGTCAGGTGGTGCGGCGCGACGTTGGAGATCCCCAGTTCGCGGATCAGGCCCTTCTCGCGCAGGTCGGCGAGCGCGCCGAAACCGTCGGCGAGGAAGCCTTCCCCGCGGTCGAGGCCCTGGCCGATCCGGTAGTTGGCGACGTCGAGGTGGTCGAGGCCCAGCTCGCGCAGGTTCTCTTCGACCTGGTCCCGCAGCTGGTCCGGCCGGGCGGTGTAGAACGCGCCGGTGAAGTCGCGGCCCGGGCCGACCTTGGTGGTGATCGTCAGGTCGTCGTACGGCGCGAGGGCCCGGTTGATCAGCTCGTTCGCCGACCGTGGACCGGCGAAGTAGAACACGGCGGTGTCGATGTGGTTCACGCCGAGCTCGACGGCGCGGCGGAGCACGGCGATCGACGTCTCGCGGTCGCGGATGCCGCCGTCCGAAGTGGACATCAGGCGCATGGCGCCGAAGCCGAGGCGGTTGACTTCGAAGGAGCCGAGCTTCCAGGTGCCCGCCGCGGCGGCGGGGAGGGTGTTCGTGGTCATGGCTCCAGCCTTCCCACCTGGCCGGGAAGCCGCCGGGAATGGCAGTTTGCTGCCACACTGGAATGCGTGGAGAGAGTCAGTGACGTCGTCGTGGTGCGGGGCGAGGCCGAGCTGTTCGAGCGGACGGCCCACCTGTTCGCGGCCGCGACCGAGGTTTCGTGCGCGGCCCGCGACCTGCACACCTGGTCGGTGGCGCACCCGACGGCACCCGAGCGCGCGCAGGCCGTGCGCGAGACGAACGTGCGCAAGATGTACCTGCCCGGGGTCCTGTTCGACCCGGCGCTGGCGGAACACCTGCGGTTCATGGCCGAGCACGGCGCGCGGATCCGCATCACCGAGCGCGAGGTCAACGAGACGATCCTGCTGGACCGCCGGATCGCGATCGTGGCCGGCGACGACCTCGGCGGCGTCCGCAACTACACCGTGATCAGCAGCCCGGAGCTGGTCCAGGGCATCCAGTCGCTGTTCGAGGCGGCCTGGGCCGGCGGCACCGACCTCGAGTCCTACCAGGCGCGGTTCACCGAGCTGGGCGCGCGCGAGATCCTCGAGCAGCTGGCGTCCGGCTGCAAGGACGAGACGGCGGCCCGCGCCCTCGGCGTGGGCTTGCGGACCTACCGGCGGCGGGTGGCGGAGGTGATGGAGATCCTCGGCGCGTCGTCGCGGTTCCAGGCCGGGGCGAGGGCACGCGAGGCCGGCCTCCTGTGAAGCGAGCGCTGCTGGCGCTGGTCCTGGTGACGTCGGCGTGCTCCTCGGCGGTCTACGGCACCGCCGCGCCGATCCCCGGCGCGGAGAACCTGGCGGTGATCGACGCCCCGGGCACGGCCGCCGCGCTCGCCGCCGTGAAGACCGCGGCCGAGGCCGTGTTCAGCTACGACTCCACCGACCGGGCCGCCTTCGACCGGACCGCCGAGGAGCACCTCACCGGCTCCGCCAAAACCCAGTACACCGCCCTGTTCGAGCAGGTCAGGAACAACCCGCAGCCGGTGCGCCTGACCACCCGGGTGCTGACGGCCGCGGCCCTCGAGCTGACCGGGAACCGGGTGCGGGCGCTGACCGTGCTCGAACAGGTCAACGGCACGTCGAAGGGCCTGGCGACGGTCGCGTTCACCGCGCTCGCGGCCGGCGGGCGCTGGCGCCTGTCGGACATCGCGGTCAGCCCGGCCCAGCCGCCGCCCGCGCCGCACGCCGAGGACGGCAGTGCGGCGGGCCTGCGCGACTCGGCGCTGGCCGGCGCGCGGGCCGCAGTGACCGCGCTGGCGTCGGCGGACAGCGCCGATCCCGAAGGCACCTACGCGCGGGCCGAAGCCGTCACCGCCGAGCCGCTGCTGAGCGAATACCGGACGAACAAGACCGCGTACGTCGACGGGATCCGCAAGAGCGGTGTGCGGGCGGTCGTCCCGCCGGACCTGATGACCGGCGTGACGACCGTGACCGGCGCCAAGGCGACCCTGCTGGTCTACGTGAACGTGCAGGTGACGGACGCCGCGGGCCAGACGACCACCAAGCCCGTGACGGCCACGCTCGACCTCGTCCGCGCGGACGGCCGTTGGAAGGCGTCCGGCCTCCGGTCCGTCACCGCGTCCTGAAGTCTCAGCGGCCCTGGTTGGCGACCGCGGCGGCGGCTTCCTTCGCGGCCTCGGGGTCGAGGTACTCGCCGCCCGCCTTGACCGGCTTCAGGTCGGCCGTCAGGTCGTAGCGCAGCGGGATGCCGGTCGGGATGTTCAGGCCGGCGATGTCGGCGTCGGAGATCCCGTCGAGGTGCTTCACCAGCGCGCGCAGCGAGTTGCCGTGCGCGGCGACCAGCACGGTCTTGCCCGCGCGCAGGTCCGGCACGATCTCGGACTCCCAGTACGGCAGCAGCCGCTCGACGACGTCCTTCAGGCACTCGGTCAGCGGCGCGGCGTCGCCGAGGTTCGCGTACCGCGCGTCGCCCGCCTGGCTCC
Organism: Amycolatopsis sp. NPDC051061; assembly: GCF_040682935.1. Classification (NCBI taxonomy): domain Bacteria; kingdom Bacillati; phylum Actinomycetota; class Actinomycetes; order Pseudonocardiales; family Pseudonocardiaceae; genus Amycolatopsis; species Amycolatopsis sp. NPDC051061. The sequence continues at coordinate 40,582 of NZ_JBFBBZ010000009.1, read as the reverse complement.
ACTCGTCCTTCGGGTCGATCTCCGGCGGCGGGGTGTCGTACGAGCGGCGCCAGAGCATGAACTGCTCCTCGCCGAACTCCTCGAGGGTCTGCTTCTTGTTCTTGCCCTGCAGCGCGCCGTAGTGGCGCTCGTTGAGGCGCCAGTCGCGCTTCACCGGGATCCAGTGCCGGTCGGCGGCGTCCAGCGCGAGGTTCGCGGTGGAGATCGCGCGCCGCAGCAGCGAGGTGTGCACCACGTCCGGCAGCAGCCCGGAGCCGGCCAGCAACTGCCCGCCCTGGCGCGCTTCGCCTTCGCCCTGCTCCGAAAGCGGTACGTCCACCCAGCCGGTGAACAGGTTTTCCGCGTTCCACGTGCTCTGCCCGTGCCGCAGCAGCACCAACGTCCCAATCTCGGCCATGGCACCCAGCCTGCCAGAACGGACCACCGCGCCCACCGGTGACCTCCGGCAAAAGGCCTGTCCTACGCAGAGTGTGTTACTTAGGAGTAACACCTCACTCTTCGACAAGTCCGACCGCCAACAACGCGCAAAATCCGGGCGGCAGACTGCACACCGTTATCGCCGCTGAGGAAGTTCACTCGAACAGACTAGTGAGTAGTCTTGTGATTACAGGTCGAGATCTGACAGGTTGACTACGTCCCGAGCGGCCGGATTCCACGCACTCCCCGGCCGGTTTCGGGCTTCGACCGCGGCTCGTCTCCCCCTGCCGAGCCGCGGCCCGCCGGCCCCGATGGCACCCCCCTCGTCACCGGGTCCTGATCGGCGGGAACTTCAGCGGGGCGGCTCGAGATCGCGACTCCCCCCTCCCTCGAGCCGTCCCGCCTGCCCGCTCACACCTCGGGGGGCGACTCCCCCACGTCAGCGGCGCCCCACCTCACGCCTCGCCCGGCTCCGGCCCGACCGGCCGGGCCGGACGGCGGCGGCGGTTCAACCGCCGGCCCAGCCACGCCAGCGGCACCACGAGCAGCAAGAACGGCGCCACCGCGCCCAGCACCGTCAGCAATCCCCCGCCGAAAGTCAGAAACGCGTCCCAGCCGCCGGCCAGCCCGCCGAGGAAGCCGCTGTGGTCCTCCTGCGCCGGCGGTGGCGCCGCCACGCTGCGGATGCTCATCGCCACCGTCGCCATCGCGACGCTGCCCGCCAGGGAGTTCCGCTGCTGTTCGAGCGACTCGAGCGCCGACTCGCGGCTCGTCAGCTCGCTTTCGATCGACGTGATGTCCGACACGGACGTCGCCTGGGACAGCAGTGCGCGGATCCGCTCCACCGACTTCCGCTGCGTCGCCAGCCGCGCTTCGACGTCGACGACCTGCTCGGTCACGTCCTGGGTGTTCAGCTCCCGCTTCACCATGCTCGAGCCGAGGTGCGAGAGCTGGTCGAGCACCGGGTCGAGCTTGTCCGCCGGCACCGCCAGCGACAGCGTCGCCGAGTCGTCGCCGGTGCTCTCCTGCCCGGTGTAGCCGCCGGCGCCGAGCGCGATCCCGCGGGCCTGCGCGACGACGTCGACGACCTTCGTGGCGGTCAGCTCGAGCCGCGCACTGCGGGAAAGCTTGCGCTCGGTGGCGCCGGCCTGCGGCGGCGTCACCTTCGAATTCTGCTCGGCCTTGCCCGTGCCCCCGGTGCCCTGCTGGGGCGCGGCGGGCACACGCCCCGATCCCGCACTGTCCGCCGTGGACGATGCCCCGTTCTCCGCCGACGAGCAGCCGGCCAGCACGAACGCCACCGCGGTGATCGCCAGCGCCGCTCTCCATCGAGTCCGCATCCTGGTTCTCCCTCCAGTTTCGACTGGCGGTGAGACGGATGTCCGGCTCAGGACCGTTGCACGGTCCGGGTCACGACTCGGTCAAGCCCGGTTCGTGCGGCTGCGCGGGCGCCACGAGGTGCTTGAACGCCTGCAGGTTGGCCAGCGACTCGCCGCGGGAGACGCGCCAGTCCCACTCGCGCTTGATCGACGTCGCGAAGCCGATCTCCAGCAGCGTGTTGAAGTCGCCGTCGGCGGCTTCCAGTACCTGGCCGAGCACCTTGTCGAGCTCGTCGGCCGACATCGTGTCCTTGCCGAACCGGCCGACCAGGTAGATGTCGCCGAGACTGTCCACTGTGTAGTGCACGCCGTAGAGCTTCGCATTGCGCTGCAACAGGAACCGGTAAACGTCCTCATGGGACTCGTCGGGCCGCCGGCAAACGAAGGCCTCCACCGAAAACGCGTGGTCGCCGTCGACGAGCCACGCGTTCGTCTGCAGCTTCTTCGTCCCCGGCAGCGTGACGAAGTACTTGCCCGGGCCGCGTTTGTCGTACTCCAGCTCCGAAGAGTCCAAAGTAGACTGGATCAGCTCGTCCAGGCTCACACCGCCACCTCCGCGCGCAGGTCCAGCGCGTGCCGGAACGCGCTGGTGGCCTGAGCATAGATGTCCAGGAGCGCGTCCGTCGTGCGACGCCAGGAGAACCGCCGCGCGTGCACGACGGCGTTCGCGCCGAGCTCGGCGCGCCGGTCCGGGCGCAGGGCGACCGCGGCCAGCGCGTCCGCCCACTCCTCGGCGCCGTGCCCGGGGACCAGCAGGCCGGACACGCCGTGCGGCACCGCCACCGGCAGCCCGCCGACCTCGGCCGCGACCACCGGCGTCCCGCAGGCCTGCGCCTCCAGGGCGACCAGGCCGAACGACTCGTTGTAGCTGGGCACCGCGACGACGTCGGCCGCGCGGAACACCCCGGCGAGTGCCTCGCCCGGCTGCGGCGGCAGGAACCGGACCTGCCGCTCGATGCCCAGCGAAACAGCCAGCTCGCGCAGCGCCTGCGGCTGCGCCAGCCCGGTGCCCGACGGCCCGCCGACGATCAGCACGACCAGGCGCGGCGCCAGCTCGGGGCGCCGGCGCAGCATGGCGGCCGCGGCGTGCAGCAGGACGTCCGGCGCCTTCAGCGGCTGGATCCGGCCGGCGAAGGCCAGCACGACGTCGTCGTCGGCCAAGCCCAGCTCGGCTCGCGCGAGGGCCTGGGGCCCCGGGGTGAAGCGTTCGAGGTCGACGCCCGGCGGCACGGTGTGCACGGCGTGCGGCTCGGCGTCGTAGAGGTCGACGAGCTGACGCGCCTCGACCGCGGTGTTGGCGACCAGCCGGTCGGCCTCGGCGACCACCTGCTCCTCGCCGATCACGCGGGTGCGCGGCTCGGGCTTGTCGCCCTCGGCGAGCGCGGCGTTCTTCACCTTCGCCAGGGTGTGCGCGGTGTGCACCAGCGGGACCGACCACCGGTCGCGCGCGAGCCAGCCGACCTGGCCCGAGAGCCAGTAGTGCGAATGGATGAGGTCGTAGTACCCGGGCTCGTGGAACGCCTCGGTGCGCAGGACGCCGGAGGTGAACGCGCACAGCTGCGCGGGCAGCTCGTCGCGGCTCAGCGGCTCGAACGGGCCCGCCTGCACGTGCCGGACGGTCACGCCCGGCGCGAGCTCGACCACCGGCGGCTGGTCCGACGCCGTCGCGCGGGTGAACACCTCGACCTCGACGCCCTGGCGGGCCATCTCGGTCGCCGTCTGGCTGACGTAGACGTTCATCCCGCCCGCGTCGCCGGTGCCTGGCTGCTCGAGCGGCGAAGTGTGCACGGAGAGCACCGCGACCCGACGCGGCGCAGCACGGAACCCCCGGATGGAGCTGGTCACCTGGTCGTCTCCCGCGTTACGTCAGCATTCCTCGGCGAACTGCCGGAGTACCGCGTCGAACTCGTCCGCGGACTCGGCGAAGGGCGCATGCCCCCCGTCAAGGAACCAACGCCCGGTGGCACCCGGAATCTTCCCGATCGTGTGCTCCGCCGTCGAAGGGTCGATCACGCGGTCGTGCGAGCCGTGCACGACGAGAGTGGGCTTGTCGACCGCGGCCAGGACTTCGTCGCCGCCGATGTCCCGGCGGAACAGGGCCGCGCGGACCGAAGGTGGCACGCTCAGAGAAGCCCCGAGCAGGGCCTGGACCTGCGCTCCGGGCACCGGGCCGCCGGCCATGTCGCGGCTGAACGCGGTGAGCGCCGGAACCGCGATGTCCGGATCGTCCGAAAGCATCGCCCGCATGTGGTCGCGCATCAGCGGGCCGACGCGCCCGCCCGCGCGGTCGCGGCCGATTTCGGTGATGGCGCCGACGAGCACGATCCCGCGCAGCCGTGCGGTGCCGTGCACGCGGATGTGGTCGGTGAGCACCAGGCCGCCGTAGGACCAGGCGACGACGATCGCGTCGGGTCCGGCGAAGTCGAGCACCGCGGCGAGGTCGTCGGCCCAGACCACCGGGTCGTCGTAGTCCGCGGCCGGGACGTCGGACGCGCCGTGGCCCCGCAGGTCCATCGCGACCAGGCGGAACCGCTCGGTCAGCGCCGGGTCGGCGAGCTGCGCGGCCCAGCACCCCGCCGACTGCGCCCAGCCGTGCACGAACACGATCGGCCTGCTGTTTTCGGTGCCTTCGACCCGCAGGCCGAGCCGCGTCCCGCCGTGCCCGACGACTTCGGTGCGCACGGGCTACTTCGCACCCAGCCCTTTCCAGGCCGCCCAGCTGTAGTTCCAGTCCTTGACGTCGGAGGCCATCGGCGCGCCCAGCTGGGAGCCGGTGATCTCGACCGGGTCGCCGACCAGCGCGGAGTCGAAGTAGTCCTTGGCGTCGGCCTCGAGGAGGTTGACGCAGCCGTGGGAGTTGTTGTTCTTCCCGATGTTGGCCGCGTTGTCCTGGTTCTCGTGGATGTACTCGCCGTGGTTGGAGAAGCGGCAGGCCCACTTCTTGTTGACGTTCGTGTAGCCGTAGCGGGCGTTGTCGAAAACGGCCGTCGGCTCCTTGCTCATGATGATGTAGGTGCCGTTCGGGGTGTTGCGGTCGACCTCGGCGTCCAGTCCGTTCGCGCACGGGTAGCTCTTGACCTGCGAGCCGCCGCGGTAGACGTGCATCTGGTGGTCCGGGGTGTTGACCTTGACCACCTGGTTGCGGCCGATCTTGAACTTCGTGGTGACGTCGGCCTTGCCGTACGCGCCGCCGCCCAGCTCGACGCCGTACAGCTTCGCCTCGACGCTCACGGTGATGTTCTGCGGCCAGTACTCCTTCGGCCGGTAGTCGACCTGGCTGTCGGACAGCCAGCCCCAGGCGCCTTCGACGTCCTTGTCCGTCTTCACCGACAGCGCCTTCTCGACGGCCGCACGGTCCTTGACCGGCGACTGGAACTTGACGCTGATCGGCATGGCCACACCGACCTGCTGGTTGTCGGACGGGTTGAGCGTGGCGCGGATCTGCTTGGCCGGGGTGATCGTGCCGAAGGTGCCGGTGAGCTCGACCGGCTTGCCGTCGGTGCCGGTGGCCTTGGCCGCGTAGGTGTAGGTCTTGCCGTAGCCGAGCGGCTCGGCGCTGGTCCAGCTGAGCCCGTCCGGCGCGGTGTCGCCCTTGACGGCCTTCCCGCCGTCGGCGGTCACCTTGCACTCGGTGAGCTTGCCGTCGGCGACCTTGATGGTGACCGGCTTGAGGACCGGGGCGTCCTTGGTGTTGACGGCGGGCTCGGCCGTGATCTTCGCCACGGGCTGGGCCCCGCCCTCGCCGTCGGCGCCCGCGGCGCCGGTGGGGAACGCCGTCCCGTCGTTCGTGCTCGAACACGCCGCGGCGACCAGGGCGGCCCCCGCCGCCAGAGCGGCCTTGAAGACCGTACGCCGTTCGATCACCGAAACCTCCTGTGTCTTGCAGGGGCCGAGCCCCCGCACCCCGCCGTGGGGGCGCTGCCCCCCGGACCCCCCGAGGCTCGGGGTCCCCCGCCGACCAGCGGGGCACACGCCCTTAGCGCTGGTAGCCCAGCCGACGTTACCCGCCGAAAGGTAAAGACCATCCGATCAGGTGGCGCCGCCTATGTCGACAATGACGTCCTACACACGTCCAGGTTGCCCGGTTCGGCTCAAATCACGCAGTTGATCAGCAACGGTTCCGGGTGCAGCCGGACCCCGAAACGCTCGTGAACGCCGTCGCGGACTTCGCGGGCCAGGGCGAGCAGGTCTTCGGTCGTCGCGTTGCCACGGTTGGTCAGCGCCAGGGTGTGCTTCGTCGACAGCGAGACGCGGTTCCCCGGTCCGGGGTGCCCCTTCGCGAAGCCGGCGCGCTCGATCAGCCAGGCCGCGGACAACTTGACGCCGCCCTCGGCCGGGTACTGCGGGACTTCGGCGCCGACGCGGTCCGTGATGCGCCGCAGAACCGCTTCGGCCTCGGCCGACGGGACGATCGGGTTCGTGAAGAACGAGCCCGCGCTCCACGTGTCGTGGTCGTCCGGGTCGAGGACCATGCCCTTGCCGCGACGCAGCTTGAGCACGGCTTCGCGCGCTTCGGCCGCCGGGACGCGTGCGCCGATCTCGACGCCGAGCGTGCGCGCCAGCTCGGCGTAGCGGATGGGCGCGGAGAGGCCGTCTTCACGGACCTCGAAGCGGACCGACAGGACGACACCGGAGTCGGTGCCCTTGAGGACACTCGTGCGGTAGGCGAAGCCGAGCTCGTCCGCCTTGAGCGTGCGCACTTCGCGCGTCCGCCGGTCGTACAGCTCCACCGAGACGATCGACTCGGCGACTTCGCAGCCGTACGCGCCGACGTTCTGGATCGGCGTCGCGCCGACGCTGCCCGGGATGCCGGAGAGGCATTCGAGCCCGCCCAGGCCCGCTTCGACGAGCCCGGCGACGAACGCGTCCCAGTTCTGGCCGGCCTCGACCTCCACGACGGCACCGTCACGGCGCCAGCCGGTGTTCGCCACCTCGATCAGCGTGCCCTCGAACCCCGCGTCCGCGACCACCAGGTTCGAGCCGCCGCCGAGCAGCAGCGCCGGCTCGCCCGCCGCGTCGGCCTCGCGGACCGCCGCCACGAGGTCTTCGCTGGTCACGGCGCCGACGAAGTGGCGGGCCGGCCCGCCGAGGCGCAACGTGGTGTACGCGGAGAGCTTCGGGAGTGCGGGAGTTCGGGCGGTGTTCACGGGTCTGACGGTACTGTCCGGCGCATGGGATCCCGGATCGAGCACCGTGCTGAGTTCTCCGCCGACGTCGCCGCGACGTACGCGGCGGTCGCCGGCGAAGCGGCGCTGCGAGCGCGGCTCGAGCGGCTCGGCGGGCACGGCGCGGCGCTGCTGTCGTACGAGGTCTCCGGCACGGATCTGCGGTACGCCCTGCGGCAGGGGATCAGCGCGGACAAGCTGCCGCAGGCGGTGCGGACGCTGCACAAGGGCGACCTGCTGGTGACCCGCACCCAGACCTGGCGCGTGAGCAACGACGGCACCGGCCGGCAGGGCAACGCGACGGTCGAGGTCGGCGGCGTCCCGGGCGAGATCACCGCGCGCACGGCGTTGCTGGCCAACGGCGACAAGACGGTGCTGCGGATCAGCGGCGAGGTGACGGTCCGGATCCCGCTGCTCGGCGGGAAGCTGGAGAACGTGATCGCCGAGCAAGTCACGAAGCTGCTGGAGCACGAGTCCGAATTCACGGCGAAGTGGCTCACCGAAGCAAACTGAGCCCGGTCGGCGCCCCGACCCGCGGCACGACCAACCCGAACCGCCTCCGCCGGGTCGACCGGTGGATCACGTCCGCGCCCGCGACGACCCGGCTGCTGCGCGCGGCCGGCCCGCCGCTGGTCGTCGACCTCGGGTACGGCGCGTCCCCGGTGACGACCGTCGAGCTGGCGCGGTGGCTGCGGCGCGTCCGGCCGGACGTCCGGGTGCTGGGCCTGGAGCTGGATCCTGCTCGCGTGGCTTTCGCGCAGCCCGCCGCGTCACCGCCGTTTTTGGACTTCCGCCGCGGCGGGTTCGAGCTGGCCGGGACGCGGCCGGTGCTGGTGCGCGCGTTCAACGTCCTGCGGCAGTACGCGGAGGACGAGGTCGCCGGCGCGTGGGGGCTGGTGCTGGATTCGATGGCACCGGGCGGCCTGCTGGTCGAGGGCACGTGCGACGAGATCGGCCGGCTGTCGACGTGGGTGCTGGTTTCGGCGGCCGGGCCGGTGTCGCTGACGCTGTCGATGCGGCTGGCCGGGCTCGAGAAGCCGTCGACGATCGCCGAGCGGCTGCCGAAGGCGCTGATCCACCGGAACGTCCCGGGTGAGCGGGTGCACGCGCTGCTCATGGCGCTGGACGCCTGCTGGGCGACGGCCGCGCCGCACCAGGCGTTCGGGGTCCGGTCACGGTGGCTGGAGACAGTCCGGCTGCTGGTCGCGCGCGGCTGGCCGGTGCCGGACCCGCGGATCCGGCCGGGTGAGCTGACGGTCCCCTGGTCCGCGGTCGCCCCCGCCTGAACGTTCATCAGGCCACCCCCGCTGCGTCACCCCGAAGTGACCTGCGGTGATCACCATTGAGCTGTGGAACTCCTGGCGCACGTCACCGAGCTGCTGCGCAACGCCGTGGGGTCGCCGTGGCTGTGGGTGCTCGTCTTCGCCGTGTCCGGGTCGGACGCGCTGCTGCCGTTCATGCCCAGCGAGACGACCGTCGTCACCGTCGCCGTGCTGCTCGGGCCCGACCCGGCTCGACTGGCACTGCTCGCGGCCGTGGCGGCGGGCGGGGCGTGGGCGGGCGACTGCCTCGGGTACGCCGTCGGCCGGGCGGCCGGACCGCGGGCGATCGCGCGGCTGCAACGCGGACCGGAGGGGCAACGGCGTTACGCGTGGGCGCAGGACCAGGTGCGGCGCAACGGCGGCCTGCTGATCATCGCCGCGCGCTACCTGCCCGGCGGACGCGTCGCCAGCGCGCTCGCCAACGGCGGCCTCGGGTATCCCCTGCGCCGGTTCGTGCCGCTCGACCTCGCCGGCGCGGCGATCTGGGCGGTCTACAGCGTGCTGATCGGCTTGGCCGGCGGAGCGGCTTTCGCCGACGAGCCGATGAAGGGCCTGTTGCTGTCCTTCAGCCTCGGTCTCGGCCTGGTCTTCGCCATCGAGGCCGGACGGCGGCTACGGTCGGCCCATGCAGCTGCTGGAGGCGATCGACGTCCACGCCGACGCGCTGAAGCGGGCGGCGCTGACCGCCGGTCCGACGGCGCCGGTCCGGAACTGTCCGAAGTGGACTGTCCATGACCTCGTGGCGCACATCGCCTTCGTGCACGGCTTCGTCGTCGGCCTGGCGGTGCACCGCCCGGTGAAACCGTAGCCGCCCGCGGACTGGGCCGACGTCCTCAGGTGGTGGGACGGCCAGCGCCTGGCCCTGCGCGAAGCTCTCGCGAGAGAGCCGGGATCCCCGGCGTTCTCGCCCTACCCCGGCTTCGACACCACGGTCGGCGACCGGACCCGCCGGATGGCCCACGAGACGGCGATCCACCGCCTCGACGCCGAATCAGCCCTCGAAGACGCCCCTCGCGGCGCCCTGACCAGCGCGGGGGACAATGCCCGTCGTGACCGCTCCCGAACGCCGCTACGTCATCACCTTCGGCTGCCCCGACCGCACCGGCATCATCGCCCGGATCTCCGGGTTCCTCGCCGAGCACGGCGGCTGGATCGTCGAAGCGGCTTACCACACCGATCCGGACACGGGCTGGTTCTTCACGCGCCAGGTCGTCCGGGCCGACTCCCTGCCGTTCGACGCCGACGAGGTGCGCGCCCGCTTCGGCGACGTGGCCGCGGACCTGTCGGCGGAGTCGAGCTGGCAGGTCAGCGACACCGGTGAGCGGCGCCGCGCGGTGGTGCTCGTCTCGAAGGCCGGGCACTGCCTGTACGACCTGCTCGGCCGCGTCGCGTCCGGTGAGCTGGACGTCGACATCGCCGCGGTGATCGGCAACCACGAGTCGCTGGCCGACATCACCCGCGCGCACGGCATCCCGTTCCACCACGTGCCGTTCCCGGCGGGCGACAAGGCTTCGGCGTTCGAAGAGGTCCGGAAGCTGGTCGACGAGCACGAGCCGCACGCGGTGGTGCTGGCCCGGTTCATGCAGATCCTGCCCGCGGACCTGTGCCGCGAGTGGGCCGGCCGCGCGATCAACATCCACCACAGCTTCCTGCCGTCGTTCATCGGCGCGAAGCCGTACCACCAGGCGCACACCCGCGGCGTGAAGCTGGTCGGCGCGACGTGCCACTACGTGACGGCGGACCTCGACGCGGGCCCGATCATCGACCAGGACGTCATCCGCGTCGACCACGGCGACTCGGTCGAGGACATGGTTCGCAAGGGCCGGGACATCGAGAAGGTGACCCTCGCCCGCGGCCTGCGCTGGCACCTGGAGAACCGGGTGCTGGTGCACGGCAACCGCACCGTGGTGTTCTGACGCGGTTGCCGTGCGGGTGCATCACGCGCCGATGGTCGAGGCGTCGATGACGAACCGGTAGCGCACGTCGGAGTTCTCGACGCGCTCGTAGGCCTCGTTGACCTTGTCGGCCGAGATGGTCTCGATCTCCGCGCCGATGCCGTGCTCCGCGCAGAAGTCCAGCATCTCCTGGGTCTCGGCGATGCCGCCGATCATCGACCCGGCCAGCACCTTGTTGCCGCCCAGCAGCGAGAAAGCGTTGTACGACAGCGGTTCGCCGGGCGCGCCGACGTTCACCATCGCGCCGCCGACCTTCAGCAGGCCGAGGTAGGCGTCCACCGGCAGCTTGGCCGACACGGTGTTGAGGATGACGTCGAACTTGCCCTTGAGGACGTCGAACGTCGCTTCGTCGCTGGTCGCGTAGTAGTCCGTCGCGCCGAGCTTGAGGCCGTCTTCCTGCTTCTTGAGGCTCTGGCTCAGCACCGTGACCTCGGCGCCCATCGCGGCGGCGATCTTGACGCCCATGTGCCCGAGCCCGCCGAGACCGATCACGGCGACCTTCTTGCCCGGCCCGGCGCCCCAGTGGTGCAGCGGCGAGTAGGTGGTGATGCCCGCGCACAGCAGCGGCGCGGCGATGTCGAGGCTGATGCCCTCGGGGATGCGGCAGACGAAGGCGTCCTTCACGACGATCTGGTTGCTGTAGCCGCCGTAGGTGTTCTCGCCGTCGAAGCCGACGCCGTTGTACGTCTGGACGTTGCCCTTGACGCAGAACTGCTCGGTGCCGGCCCGGCAGTACTCGCACTCGCCGCAGGAGTCGACCATGCAGCCGACGCCGACGCGGTCGCCGACCTGGTACTTCGTGACGCCGGAGCCGACCGCGGCGACGACGCCGGCGATCTCGTGCCCCGGGACCATCGGGAAGATCGCCTGGCCCCAGTCTTCCTTGGCCTGGTGGATGTCGCTGTGGCAGATGCCGGCGTAGGCGATGTCGATGAGGACGTCGTCCGCGCGCAGGTCACGGCGCTCGATCGTGGTCGGTGCGAGCGGCGCACCCGGCGCCGGTGCGGCGATGGCGTGCGTGGTGGTGCTCATGGAACCCTCCAGGTTCAAGTACCGTTGGTCCTCGTAAGAGGTCTCTTACATGCCTACGTAAGAGAGGTCTTACATATTTCGATCGGGAGATGTGATCCAGGTCATGGGCGGCAAGTACCACCACGGCGACCTCCGGGCCGAGCTCGTGCGCGTCTCGCTCGACCTGATCGCCGAGCAGGGCCTCGAGGGCTTCTCGGTGGCGAAGGTCGCGAAGCTGGCGAACGTCAGCCCCGGCGCGCCGTACCGGCACTTCCCGACGCGCGAAAGCCTGCTGGCCGAGGTCGCCTGCCACATCGCCTGTCAGCTGGGCGACCGCGTCGCGACGGCGGCGGCCGAGCACGAAGACCCGGCGGACGCCCTGGCGGCGGGCGCGGGCGCGTACACGCGCTACCTGATCGAGCGACGGGCCGGGATGAACGTCATCTACGCCGACGGCCTCCACGGCCCGGAGCACGTGGAGCTGCTGGAGCAGACCCGCCGTCTGACGGACGAGTTCCTGATGCGCTGCCTGGCGGTCGCCCCCGACCCCGCGACGGCGCTGGAGCTGATGGAGCAGCTGTTCACCCAGGCCCACGGCTACGGCACGTTCCAGCTCGACGGCGTCTTCGTGAAGCACGGCTACTCGGTGGACCTCGTGGTGAAGAAGTCGACCGAGGCGGCGCGGATCGCGATCGCGGGGAGAACTGTCGGTGGTCCGCGCTAGCTTGGCTCCATGGGGATCATCGACACACATGAGGCCTTGCGCGAACTGCTCGGCGACGCGAAGCCGACCACGCGGCAGAAGGTCATCGACCACCTCGACGAGCACGCGCGAACGCTGATCGCGCACTCGCCGTTCGTGCTGCTGGCGACGTCGTCGCCGGACGGCAGCTGCGACGTCTCACCCCGCGGCGACCCGGCGGGTTCGGTCCTGGTGCTCGACGACCGGACGCTGGTGCTCGCGGACCGGCCGGGCAACAAGCTGATCGACAGCTTCCGCAACATCGTCGACAACCCGCACGCGGGGTTGCTGTTCCTGGTGCCGGGCATGAACGAGACGCTCAGGGTGAACGGCCGCGCTCAGTTGGTGTCGGACGCGCCGTTCTTCGATTCACTGGTGGTGAAGGGAAAGCGGCCGAAGCTGGCGGTGGTCATCGAGGTCGAAGAGCTGTACATGCACTGCGCGAAGGCGTTCCTGCGGTCGTCGCTGTGGGACCCGTCGACGTGGCCGGACCGCTCGGCCCTGCCGACCCTCGGCACGATCCTGCGTGACCAGATCGCCCTGTCGATCTCAGCGGCCGAACTCGACGCGAGCCTCAACGAACGGGCGCTGACCGAGCAGTACTGATTCCGGCGACGACGTCCAGCAGCCCCGGGAACTTCGCCTCGAACTCGTCGCGGCGCAGCCGCACGAACGTGCCGTTGCCCGCGTCGCGCTGCCGGACCAGGCCGGCCTCGCGCAGCACTCGCCAGTGGTGCGTCCGGGTCGACTTGGCGATCGGCAGCGGGAACGACGAGCACGCGCGCTCGGTGCCGTCTCCGTCGACGAGTTCCAGCACGACCGCACGTCGGTGCGGGTCGGCGAGGGCGGACAGGACAGCGCCGAGGTCGACGGCGGCCATCTCCGGGATCGGCAGTTCACCGGGCATGCTGGACATGGTACGGCAGCTGTCGTACCTTCGACGAGGTACGAGAACCTTCGAACCTCCGGAGATCCGCATGCTGTGCGTGTTCGACGTCAACGAGACGCTGCTCGACCTCGCCGCCATGGACGACCTCGTCGGCGGCCCCGAGCTGCGGCGCGAGTGGTTCGGGCTGGCCATCCACACGGTACTGACCGTCACGGCGACCGGCGCCTACCGCGACTTCGCGGGCATCGCCGGCGAGGCCGCGGTCGAGGTCGCCGCCCGGCACGGGCGGGAGCTGGACCTCGCGAAGGTCGGCGAAGGACTGCGCTCGCTCCCCGCCCACCCGGACGTCGAAGCGGGTCTCGCGAAGCTGCGCGAAGCCGGCCACGACGTCGTCGCGCTGACGAACTCGCCGCTCACCACGGCCGAGGCGCAGCTGCGGAACTCGGGCCTGGCCACGCTCTTCGACCGGATCTTCTCGGCCGAGCAGGTGGGCAGGCTCAAGCCCGCGCCGGAGCCGTACCGGCAGGTGCTGGAGGCCTACTCCGCCGAACCGCGGGACGCGGTGATGATCGCCGCGCACGACTGGGACATCGCGGGCGCGCAGGCGGCCGGGCTGCGGACGGCGTTGCTCGCCCGCCCCGGCGTCCGCCCGCTGCCCGGCTCTCCCGAGCCGACGTACACGATCTCGACGCTGCCCGAACTGGCCCCGCTGCTGGGTTAGTCCGCGATCCGGACCAGCATCTTGCCGGTGTTGGCCCCGGACAGCAGGCCGAGGAACGCGTCCGGCGCGTTGCGGATGCCGTCGACGAACGTCTCGGAGTACTTGATCCGCCCCGAGTTCACCAGCGGCGCGATCTCGCTGACGAACTGCTGCTGCAGGCCCCAGTGGTCGAGCACCAGCAGGCCGCGGATGGTGATCCGCTTGGCGATGATCTGCGCCAGGTTGCGCGGCGCCGGCGTCGGCTCCGTGGCGTTGTACTGCGAGATCATGCCGCAGACGGCGATCCGGCCGTGCAGGGTGATCGCGCTGATCGCGGCCTCGAGGTGCTCGCCTCCGACGTTGTCGAAGTAGACGTCGATGCCTTCCGGCGCCGCCTTGTGCAGCTGCTCGGCGACCGGGCCGTCCTTGTAATTGAAGGCGGCGTCGAAGCCGAGGTCCTCGACCAGGTGACGCACCTTCTCCGCCGACCCGGCCGAGCCGATGACCCGCTTGGCGCCCTTCAGCTTCGCGAGCTGCCCGACGAGCGAGCCCACCGCGCCGGCCGCGCCCGACACGAACACGGTGTCGCCCGGCTTGAACTCGGCCGACTCCAGCAGGCCCGCGTAAGCGGTGAGGCCCGGCATGCCGAGCACGCCGAGGTAAGTGGAGAGCGGAGCGGCGTCGGCGTCCACCTTGACGAACCGCTTGGCGTCGAGGACGGCGTGGGTGCGCCAGCCGGCCTGGTGCAGCACGTGGTCGCCGGGTCCGACTCCGTCCACATGGGACTCGACGACCTCGCCGACCGCCCCGCCGGACATGACCTCGCCGACCTCGAAGGGCGGCGCGTACGACTTGACGTCGCGCATGCGGCCCCGCATGGCCGGGTCGACGCTCATGACCAGGTTGCGCACCAGGATCTGCCCCTCGCCGGGGGTCGGGATCTCGGTGTCCACGACGTCGAAGTTGTCGTGCGTCGGAACACCTTCCGGACGCGAAGCCAGCCGGATTTCGGTCGCCTGGGTGGGTGCGTTCACCGTCGAACTCCTCAAGTCGGTCGAAGCGGGGCAGGCGCCCCGGATTCCACCGGGTAGAACCGGCTAACCGGGGCGCACATTCCGATTGTGACTGGTCACACGATCTCCGCAAGTTTTCCGAGGACGCCGTCGTAGATCTTCTTGAGGCCGCCGGGCGCGAAGGTCTTCTCGAAGAAGCCGCCGATGCCGCCGGCGCCGTCCCACGACGTCTCGATTTTCACGACGCTGCGCTCGCCGGACTCCGTGACCGTCCAGGTGGTGACCATGCTGGAGTTCGCGTCGGTCTCGACCAGGGTGCCGGGCTTCGGCTCGCTGACGGTGGCCTTGACGTCGCGCACGCGCTTGGACGTCGCCTGCAGCTTCCAGCCGGCCTTGGTCCCGGCGCCGACGCCGCCCTCGGTCACCTCGTAGTCGCGGTAGTGCTCGGTGAGCAGCTTCGGGCGCGTTTCGGCGTAGTCCGCGACGAGCGCGCGCACCTTGTCGGCCGGGGCGTCGATCGTCCGCTCCGCGGTGGCCGTGACCTTTCCCATTTCGCTCCTTCTCCTTCGGGCGTCGATTGTGGTCCACGATTCCACCACCGGCCGGGACGCCGTCCACCGCGTTAGGCTGACGCCCATGAGTCCCCCCTCGGACGCCGTCGTCCGGCGGCGCGCGACCGTGGCGCTCAAGGACGCGCTGCGAGACCTGCGCAACCAGCTCTCGCTGCTGAACCACCAGGTCAGCGCCCACCTGGCACTCAAGGACGTCGACCTGGACTGCCTGGAGCTGATCGCCCGGCACGGGCCGTTGAGCCCGAGTGCGCTGGCGCGGCGGGCCGGGCTGCACCCGGCGACGACGACCGGCATCCTCGACCGCCTCCAGAAGGGCGGCTGGATCGTCCGCGAACGCGACCCCGAGGGGGCCGACCGCCGCGCGGTCGCGGTGCGCGCGGTCCGCGGCCGCAACGCGGAGCTGTTCCGGCTGTATGCGGGGATGAACACGGCGATGGACGAGCTCTGCGACGACTACAGCGAGGAGGAGCTGGCGCTGATCGCCGGTTTCCTGCGGCGCGCGACGTCGGCGGGCAACACGGCGACGGGTGATCTGGCTAACGGCTGACCAGCGGTTTTTATGCTGTACTCCCAAGCATGTGGCAGACGGGCGACGCGTACGAGGCCTACATCGGGCGGTGGAGCCGGCGCGTCGCGGAGACGTTCGTCCGGCAGCTCGGCGTCCCGGCGAGCCGCCGCTGGCTCGACGTCGGCTGCGGCACGGGCGCGCTGACGTCGGCGGTGCTGGCCGCGGCCGATCCCGTCGGGGTCACCGGCGTCGACCCGTCTTCGGGTTTCCTGGCGACGGCCCGGCGCCAGGTGGCCGACCCGCGGGCGTCGTTCGAGGTCGCCGACGCGCGTGAGCTGCCCTTCCCGGACGACAGCTTCGACGTGGTGGTGTCCGGGCTGGTGCTGAACTTCGTGCCCGACCCGGCCCGTGCGGCGGCGGAGATCGCCCGGGTGACGCGCGGCCCGGCCGCGGCGTACGTCTGGGATCTGGCGGAGGGCATGGAGCTGATCCGGCACTTCTGGGAGGCCGCGGCCGAGCTGGACCCGGCGAAGGTCGCCGAGCTGGACGAAGGCCGCCGGTTCACGCTGTGCCGGCCCGAGCCCCTGGGCCGGTTGTGGACGGAAGCGGGCTTCACCGGGGTGGCGGTCGGCGAGATCAAGATCCCGACGGTGTTCACCGGCTTCGACGACTACTGGCAGCCGTTTTCGGGAGCGCAGGGCCCGGCGCCGGCGTACTTGGCGACGCTCCCGGAGGCCCGCCGCGGCCAGATCCGCGAGCTGCTGCGCAGCCGCTTGCCGACCAACCCGGACGGCTCGATCCCGCTCTCGGCCCGCGCTTGGGTGGTCCGCGGAACGGCGTAGGACCAGAGGAAGCGCCCCAATGTGGCCTTCGGTGCGTTCAACGCACCCAAGGCGGCCTTCGGTGCGTTGAACGCAACCAAGGCCACCTTGGGGCGCTCAGCTCAGAGACCGGCCTGCGACAGCCAATCCTTCGCGACATCAGCAGCCTTCTCGCCGTCCGAGTCGACTCGCTTGTTCAAATCGCGCATCACGTCCGTCGTCAGCTTCGCGCTCACCGCGTTCACCGCGGTCGCAAAATCAGCGCCACGCTCGTCGAGCACCTTCTTGTTCACCGCCGGCACGACGTTCTCCGTCGGCACGATGTTCAGGTCGTCCTTGAGCACCGTGTAGTTCGAGTCGCCGGTCAGCGGGCTGACCGAGTCGACCGGGATCACCGTCACCGCGCCCGACTTCAGCTGCTCGGCCCGCGGCCCGGCTTCCTGGACCGTCTGGAACGTCGCGTTCGTCAGCTTGTAGACGTCCTTGAAACCCAGGAAGCACGGCAGGCGCTTCTCGCACTCCGGCGGCCCCGCCATGACGACCTTGTCCAGCTTCTTCAGGTCGCTGATCGACGCGATGCCCTTTTCCTTGGCCAGGTCGGACTTGATGATGTACGTGTTCTTGTCCTCCGCCGCGGCGAAGTCCAGCAGGCCCACGCCGCTCGGCTCGAACAGCTTGGCCAGCTGCTCGTGCTCCTCCTGCGCGGTCTTGCCGGCCTCCTTGCCGAAGCCGGTGGTGATCGCCGCACCCTGGTACTCCGGGATGAACTGCAGCTCACCGGACTTCAGCGACGGGTAGATCAGCTCCCGCGAACCCAGGTTCAGCTTGCGCGTCACCGGGTAGCCCTTGGCCTCCAGCGCCTGCGCGTAGATCTCGGCGAGGATCTGGCTGTCGGTGAAGTTGAAGGACGCGACGACGATCGGCGCCCCACCCTTGCTCTGCGCGGCGGGCTTGTCACCGCTGTCGCTGCCACCCCCACAGGCGGCCAAACCGAGCGTCGCCGCGACGGCCACCGCCACCACGGACGCGTTTCGGAACCAGCGCACGAATCCCACTCCCTCGTCACTCGAACAGACGAAAGGACCCTAGCCCTGCCCACCGACAAGTATCCACATGCTGGGAGAAAAGCACTCGAATTCCCAAACTTCGGAATGAGCCCCCACCAAACGGGGTAGGGTCGCCAGGTGCACGTGACCGCGGTGACCCCGCTGGCCGCCGACAGTGTCGATGGCGGACCCCCGATCTTCCAGTGGAAGTGGGTGGACCGCAACGCGGACGACATCGTCCAGCGCCTCGGCGAACACATCTCGCTGACCGCCGCCGCGCTCGGGGCCGGGCTCGTCGTCTCGATCGCGCTCGCGGTGCTCTCGCTGCGGTACCGCTGGTCGTACCCGGTCATCCTGGGCACGGCCGGCGCGCTCTACGTCATCCCGAGCCTCGGCGCGTTCGCCGTGCTGGTGCCGTTCTTCGGGCTGACGTTCCTCACCGCGATGATCCCGCTCGCGACGTACACGCTGCTCATCCTGGTCCGCAACATCGTCACGGGCGTCGACCAGGTGCCGAACGAGGTCCGCGAGGCCGCGGTCGGCATGGGCTACACGCGCGGCAAGCTGCTCTGGCAGATCGAACTGCCGCTCGCGCTGCCGGTGGTGATCGCCGGGCTGCGCGTCGCCGCGGTGACGACGATCGGCCTGGTCACGGTGACGTCGATGCTCGGGCTCGGCGGCCTGGGCTACTTCATCCGCGCGGGCATCCAGACGGCGACGCCCAACCCGACGGAGATCATCGTCGGCGTGGTGCTGTCGGTGGTCCTGGCGGTGGTCGTCGACCTCGTCCTCTGGTTCAGCGAGCGCCTGCTGGCGCCGTGGTCGCGGAAGGTGCGGGCGCGATGAGCTTCCTCGACCAGCTGAACGCCTGGCTCGCGGACCCCCACCGCTGGAGCTGGACCGACAAGGCCGGCATCCCGTACCGGACGCTGGAGCACCTCCGGTTTTCGTTGCTGGCGCTGGTGATCGCGGCGGTCCTGACGATCCCGGCGGCGCTGTGGCTGGCCCACTACCGCAAGGGCGCGTTCCTCGCGAGCAGTGCGGTGAACATCGGCCGCGCGATCCCCAGCTTCGGCCTGATCATCCTGTTCTGGTTCCTGGCCAGCCGCTGGGAGTTCGACACGACGTTCTGGCCGCTGCTGCTCGCGCTCGTCGCGCTGGCGATGCCGCCGCTGTTCACGAACACGTACGCGGGCGTGGTGTCCCTGGAGCAGGAGACCGTCGACGCGGCTCGCGGCACGGGGTACCGCGAGTGGCAGATCATGCTGCGCGTCGAACTGCCCCTGGCGTCGCCGGTACTCCTGGCGGGCGCGCGGGTGTCCTTCCTCCAGCTGATCGCGACGGTCGCGATCGGCGCGATCGTCAACGACGGCGGCGGCCTCGGCCGCTACATCGTCGACGGCTTCGCCCTCGGCGCGGCGGGCTACGGCGAGATCTTCGCGGGCGGCTTGGCCGCGGTGGTCCTGGCGCTGGTGTGCGACGGCGCGTTCGCGCTGATCACCCGTTGGGCAACGCCCCGAGGTCTGGCACTGCAGAACGCCCGCCGCGAGTCATAGCCTGGTGCCACATCGGGGAAATCACCCGCTGAACGAGCGGCAAGCCGCGGCCAGCCGTTCGACCTCGGGCCCGAGCGGACGGTCCTCGTCCACCGGCGGCACCACCGACCGCACCCACTCGTAAGCGGCACCCAAGCCCGGAACCCCGTCCACAGCCAGGTAGCGCGCCTGCGATCCGGTGATCAGCTCGCACGCCGTGATCGCGAACAAGTGCGTCGCGGCCGCCCGAAGCTGTTCCCCCGCCGCCCACGCAAACGCTTGCACGTCCTCCTGACCAGCCGACGTGTCGATCGAACCGAGCGTCGCGGGCGCCGCGAGCCGGCGCAACGCGTGCAGCTCGCCGACCGCCCGCTTGTGCAGCGGGACCAACCCCGCGCGCGGGCCCGGATCCGTCGTGAGCTGCGCCGGGAGCCCGCTGAAGCGTTCGTCGAGCAGCCGGTGCATCCGCTGCACCGAGATCTCGCCGAGGTGCACCAGCGCCGCCGTCACCGCGTCCATCCGCAGGCCCAGGTCCACCGCGTGGTAGGCCGTCCCCGGGAGAAAGTCCCCGTCGACGAACGACGGCGAGTCACCCGGCATCGTCTGCCAGCGCGCCACTGTCTCGCGCAAGTCGTCGTCGACGCGGGACGCGTGGGCCAGCGCCCGCGGCGCGACCCGCACCGACAGCGGCGCCTGCACGACCCCGTCGCGCACCGGCCCCGCACCCACCATCCCGGTCAGGGCCGTCAGCAGCCGCCGGAGGTGGTCGTCGCCGCCCGCCATGACCGGCGAGAACACCTCGCGCGGCGCGCCGAGGACGTCGATCGCCATCGCCTCGGTGAGCGTTTGCAGCTGGATGAGCTGCCGCGCTTCGGCCCAGCCGCGCTGCGCGTGCATCACGGCCAGCGGAGAACCCTGAAGCAGCGAAGCACCTTCCTTGGGCCCCAGCACATACGGCTCGGCGCCCCGGCGAGCGAGCGCCTCCGCCGCGGGGGTCTCGACGCCGTCTTCGAGGACCGTGCCGATGCCGACGAACGTCTGGAAAGCGTGGGACAGCGGGATGATCTCGCCCGAGCTGCCGAGGCCGCCGCACGGAACCGCCGGGGTGAAACCGTCGTTCAGGCGGTCCACGAGGAACTGCACCAGCTCCGCGCTCACTCCCGACCACGGCTGCAGGAAATCACGCAGCCGAGCGACGAGCAGCGCGCGGACGTCTTCCGGCGGGAGCCACGGCGGCCCGCCGACGGCGCGGCCGATCAGCAGGTTGCGCTGGTGTTCGGCCTGCTGCCGCGCGTCGAGCGCGACGCCCGCCAGCCTGCCCATCCCGGTGGTGACGCCGTAGACGGGCTTTTCTCGGCTTTCGAGCGCCGTCAAGAGCTCGTTCCGGCGCTGCCGCAACGTCTCTACCAGCGGTTTGTCCAGAATCAACCGTTCACCGTCGGCGAACTCGCTTCCGTCGACGATCATCGGTACGGCAGCATGGTGCCGACGCCGGAAGCCTCGGCACGGGCCAGGATCATGTTCGCCACCGCGATGTCCGTTGTGGACAGTCCGCGGTGCCAGAACAGGATCCGCTCGGCGTCGTGCTCGCGGCCCGGCTTCTTCCCGGCCACGACGTCGCCGATCTCGGCGTGGACCCGGTCCGCGGTGAGGAGGCCGGCGTTGAGCTGCGGGCGCAGGGCGCCGAACCGCGGGTTGCCGGACTGCGATTCGCGCCAGTCGTCGACGACGACCTTGTCGACGTCGTCGAGCAGCGTGAGCTCCAGCGCGCTGATCGTGCCGTAGGGCACCAGGAAGGTGCCCGGCCGGAGGAACTCGCGCCGCACCAGCGGCTCGGGCTCGACCAGCCGGGAGGCCTCGACCTGGATGTCCGCGCCGTCCAGGGTCTCCTCGGCCGTGGCGCAGACGCGGACGTCCTTGCCGAGCCGTTCGGAGAGCCGGCGGCCGAAGTCCTCACGGGACTCCGGGCGCTTGCTGGTCACGCGGATCTCCGCGAAGTCGAACAAGGAGTCGAGGAGGACGACGTTCCACCAGGCGGTACCGCGGGCGCCGATGTGCCCGAGCACCCGGGAGTCCGGACGCGCCAGGTACTTCGCGCCGACGGCGGTCATCGCGCCGGTGCGGGCCTCGGTGATCATCGTGCCGTCGACGATGGCCCGCGGCATGCCCGTGTCCGGGTCGAGCAGCAGGATCAACGCCATTTCCGAAGGGAGGCCCCGTTCGAAGTTCCCCACGAAGTCACCGACGACCTTCACGCCACTGACCTCCTTCGCGGACAGGTGGCCGCGAAGGATGTTGAAGTGGCCCTTGCCGCCGTTGTCCGGCACGAGGTGCGTACGCGGCTCGAAGACGACCTGGCCGCGGCCGTGGTCGGCGAGCACGTCCTCGACCGCGCCGACGATGTCCGCGTCCGTGACGCCGAGCGAGTCGATGTCGGCACCGGTGAGGTACCGGAGCCAGACGGACGTCACTTGGCGAGGTCCTCGATGACCTCGGCCCCGGGCAGCGAGGCCAGCGCGGTGCCGGAGATCAGCAGCTTGCTGCCGCGGATCCCGCTGCCGATGACGAGCTCGGGCGCGTCGGCGACCCGCTGGTCGATCAGGATCGGCCAGTCGGCGGGCAGGCCGACGGGCGTGATGCCGCCGTACTCCATCCCGGTCAGGGAGACGGCTTCGTCCGTCGGCGCGAACGACGCCTTGCGGACGTCGAGGCGGCGCTTGATCACGCCGTTGACGTCGGCGCGGGTCGTCGCGAGCACGAGCGCGGCCGCGAAGCGGACTTCGCCGGCGCGCTTGCCGGCGACGACGACGCAGTTCGCGGACGCTTCGAGCGGCGAACCGTACGTCTCGCAGAAGGCGGCGGTGTCGGCCAGCGACGGGTCGATCTCCGCGACGCCGACGGCGTCCGGGTCGGCGAGCGCGGCGAGCGCCTTGGCTACGGGATCGGCGAGCAGGTCGGTACGCGTGGGGGCGGGAACCACGGTGAGGCTCCCGGCAATCGTCCAGGTCACCCAGCCAGCGTAGCTACCAGTTCGAGCCGCCGCGCTGGACCTCGATCAGCTTGGGGCGGACGTCCACGATGTAGACCAGGGCCGCGGCCATGGCCGGCACCCAGAAGATCATCCCCGGGCCCATCACGCTGAAGAGCGCCATCGCGAGCGTCGCGCCGCCGGTGATGAGCATCCAGATGGGCTTGGTCTTGCGGTCGGCCGCGGAATAGGCGTCAGCACGCTGAAGGAGCGCGTGCACGAAGGCGAAGAGCCCGACCAGCGCGCTGCCCCAGTGGACTACTTCGAGGATCCAGATGGCAACCAGCACAGCGACAGCTTACGGCAAACCGCCCGAACGACCCCGGCCCCGCCACCGGGGTGCGGTGGCGGGGCCGGGGTGTTCACGGCGTTTTACCAATCCGGCCAAAAGCAGGCCGCCCCCCCACGCGGCACGTGACCGTTGCTACGAAGCCATTCGGCCGTGACTGTGGTCGGATTGGTAAAGATCGGCTCAGTTACTTGTCGGTCTTCGGCGCGGCCGGCTTCTTCGCGGCGGCGCTGGTGGTCGTGCCGGTGGTGCTGCGGCGGGCCGGGGCGGCCGTCTTCGGGGCCGTCTTGTTCGCGACCTTGCGGCTCGTGGAGCGGGTCTCGTGGGCGACGTCGTCACCCAGCTCCTCGATGGCCTCGGCGGCGTCGCCGGCGACCTCGGTCACCTTGCGGGCGGTCTTCTCGCCGACCGAGCGGGTGCGCTTGGTGAAGGTGCCCAGCACGCCGTCGACGCGCTCGCGGACCTCGGTGGTCACGCCCTCGACCTGGCCCTGCGCGGTGGCGACGGCCTCCTCGAGCTGCTCGATGGCCTTCTTGACCTGCGGCTGGGTGGAGAACTTGTCCCACGCCTGCTCGCCCGACTCGGCCAGCTTGTTGTACAGCTTGAGCGCGGCCTCGGTGTACTCGTCGATGACCTTGCGCAGCTCGGCCGGGTCCAGCTTCTCGCGGAGGCTCTCGACGTCGGTCGGCAGCTCCTGCAGGTTCTTGCGGGCGGTCTCGCTGCCCTTGGTCACGTTCTCGCGGGCCTTCGCCACGGCGTCCGTGACGGCCTGGCCGGCCAGGTTGCCGGCGCCGAGCGCGGCGAGCAGCGGGGTGCGGACCTGGTCCAGGGCGCTGGTCACGGCCTTCTTGACGTCTTCGGTGGTCTTGGGGGTCGTCATGCTGACTCCTTGGTGTTCGCGGCTGGAGTGGTGTCTGGGGTGTCTGTGGTGGGAGAAGGCTCGGCGGCCGGCCGTGCCGCGGCGTTCTCCCGGCGGAAGGACTCGTAGACGTCGAGCAGGACCTGCTTCTGCCGTTCGGTCAGCTCGGCGTCGGCGCGAATCGCGTCGCCCACCGGCCCACCCGTCGGCAGATCGAGGATCCCGGCCTGCACGTACAGCGCTTCCGCCGAAATGCGCAGTCCCTTGGCGATCTGCTGCAGGATCTCCGCGCTGGGCTTGCGCACCCCGCGCTCGATCTGGCTCAGGTACGGGTTGGACACGCCGGCGAGCTTCGACAGCTGGCGCAACGAAATCTTCGCGGTGCTGCGCTGCTGGCGGATGTACTCGCCGATGTCGGAGGCGATGTCCGCGACCTTCTCCATGGGGCTGCCGGATCCTGACGTCCCACCGGTTTCTGCCATCCGGTCACCTCCTCGCGACACCTTCGACGGTACGCGCGAGTGCTAGCTACTGCAAGCACCCTGCTTGCAATAGCTGGTGTGGTGGTCCTCACCGCTGCTGGGCGGATGGTTACCAATCCGACCACAGTCACGCCGAACGACCTCGTAGTTCCGGTTACGTACCGTTCGAGGGTCGGCCTACTTTTGGCCGGAGTCAGTAACGTGGTCGCATGACGCGCTCGGCCCGGCTGCGGCGACGCCTCGTCGAGCACCTGCTCGACGAGGACGTCCTGCACGCCCCGGAATGGATCGCCGCCTTCCGCGCGGTTCCGCGCCACGTCTTCCTGCCGCGGTTCTTCGCGCCGGCGGGCGGGCTGTGGGCGGCGGTCGACCGGGACGACCCGGGCTGGCTGGAGACCGTCTACTCGCGCGACGTGCTGGTCACGCAGCTGGACGACGACCCGGACCGCTGGGAGCTCGCCCGGCGCACCGGGCCGGTGGCGGGGACGCCGACGAGCTCGTCGAGCATGCCGTCGATCATGGCGATCATGCTCGAGGAGCTGCGGGTGCGCGGCGGGCAGCGCGTGCTCGAGATCGGCACGGGCACCGGCTACAACGCCGCGCTGCTGAGCCACCGCTGCGGCGCCGGCCAGGTGTCCACAGTGGACATCGACCCGGTGATCGTCGAGGAAGCGCGCGAACGGCTGGCCGTGGCGGGCTACCGGCCGGCGTGCGCGGTGGGCGACGGCGCGCTCGGCTTCCCGGCCGGCACCCTGTTCGACCGGGTGCTGTGCACCGCTTCGGTTTCCTCGATCCCGCTCGCGTGGCTGGCGCAGACGGCGCCGGGCGGACTGATCGTGACGACGCTGAACCGGCCGATCGGCGCGGGGCTGGTCCGGCTCGTCGCCGGCGAAGACGGCACCGGCCAGGGCCACGTCCTCGCGCGCGACGGCCGCTTCATGCCGCTTCGCGCGCACCGGCTGGCGCAGGCCGACCCGCTGCCGATGCCGTCGCGGGACGACTGGGAGCAGACGCGGCTGCCGATGTCGGCGGTGATCCAGCCGCGCAGGCAGTTCGAGTTCTTCGCCGGGCTGGCGCTGCCGGGCGTGCGGCCGGTGCGCGACCACGACGGCACGGACCCGCACGCGGCGGGCGGCGCGGGCGAGAGCGGCGTGGCGCTCGTCCACCCGGACGGTTCGTGGGTCCGCCACCGCAAGCGCGCGGGCGCGGACGAGGTGGCCCAGGGCGGCCCGCGGCCGCTGTGGGAGCTGGCGGAGGCGGCTTACGTCGAGTGGTGCGAGCTGGGCAAGCCGGACCGCGACCGCTTCGGGGTGACGGTCACCGCGGACCGCCAGGAGTTCTGGCTCGACGAACCGGGCGGCCGGGCCTGGCCGCTCGGCTGAGGGAGCCTCTCCCGGATCCACTTCTCGACGTGGTCGGCCGTCGTCTCGACATCGGCCTCCGTCGTGTCGAAGAGGTCCACCCCGATCTCCGGCGCGGACTTCCGGAGCCAGTCGTTGAACTCCAGCATCTCCGCGATCCGCGGCTCGTCCCACTCCCGCCACGCCGGCCGGGCCCGCAAGCGCCGGGCCAACGACGATGGCGTGCCGACCAGCGCCAGGTAGTGGATGTCGCTGAAGAAAGCTCGCTCCGGCAGTGGCTCGAACTCCGGGGGCACCACCGTCCCGCACAGCACGACCGGGCGGCCGTTCTGGTGCAGCATCGCCGCCATCCGGAGCCAGACCGCGCGGAACGCCGCGACGTCGTCGCGCAGGGCGCCCGTCCAGAGCACGTCCTGCTCCAGCACCACGACTTCGCCGCCGAAGCGCGCCGCCAAGAGGGGCCCGAGCGTCGACTTGCCGGCGCCGCTCGGGCCGGTCAGCGCGAACAGCGGCAGCCGCCGGAACGGCCACCGGTGACCGCACCGGGCGCACTCCAAGGATCCCCCGGCGGCGACCGGGCGGTCGGCCCGGTCGCCGCAGGACGGGCAGATCCGCAGGTCGAGACCCACCTCAGTCGAAGAGGTTCTCGAGGAAGCCGCGCTTGCGTTGGCCGTGCCCGTACGGCCTCGGCGAATCCGAGTACCCGCGGTGCGGCCGCGGCGAGTCCGCGTACCCCCCGCGGTACGCCTTGGGTGAATCCGGATGGCCGCCGCGGTAGGGGCGCGGCGAGTCGGGACGGCCGTGGCCGCCCTGGTACTGCGGTGGCTGGTGGCCGTAGAACGAACTTTCCGCACCGGCGATCGCTTCGAGCTCACCGCGGTCCAGGAAGATCCCGCGACAGCCCTCGCACTGCTCGATGTGGACGCCGTTCTTGTCCACGGTCCGCATCTGGTTCTGACACTTCGGACAAATCACACATGCGAGCCTACGCACAAATCGGTCAGCAGGCGCAGAGGCAGAACGGGTGGCCCGCCGGATCGGCGTAGACGCGGAACGTCTCGGGTGCGTCGTCCAGCAGCTTCGCGCCCAGGCCGAGCACGCGCTCGTGCGCCGCTTCCAGGTCCGTGACGTTCAGGTCCAGGTGCAGCTGTTGCGGGTTCTCCGCGGACGGCCACGCCGGCGGCCGGTAGTCGGAGACGCGCTGGAAGGCGATGCCCGCGCCGCCCGCGGGGTTGGCGAGCGTGACCCAGTGGCCGTCTTCGGAGACTTCGGGCGCGTCCCACTCCAGCACCGCCCGGTAGAAGCCGGCCAGCGCCACCGGGTCGGGGCAGTCCAGGGCCACCACACCCAGCGTCGGTACCGCACTCATCGTCGCTCCCTTCGATCGCGAATAACCGGCTATCTGAGTATGTGGGTTAGCGCACGCGGAGGCAACCACCGACCGCCGTACACTGGGTTCGTGCACACCGACGCCTCCCTCGTCGTGGAGTTCCTCAACACGGTCAACGTCGAAGAGGGCACTGACCTGCTCGAAGATCCCGGGCAGTGGCGAAGGTGGGCGTCCGGGAGGTCGTTGACGGCCAACCCCGCGGCCGAGGCCCGCGCGGCGCGGGACGCTTTGCGTGCCGCGATCGGTGACCCGCGGCTGCCCGGCGGAAGCCTCGACGTCGGCACGCGGATCTCCTTGACCGACGACGGCCCGGCGTTGATGGCGGACGACGTCGTGGGTGCGGTGTTCGCGGCCTGCGCCCGCCTGGTGGTGCGCGGCGACTGGATCCGGCTGAAGATCTGCCCGGCCGACACGTGCCTGTGGGCGTTTTACGACGAGTCCCGGAACCGGTCGCGGACGTGGTGCTCCATGCGGGTGTGCGGCAACCGCGAGAAGGCGCGCGGCTGGCGGGCGCGGGCGGCGGAGACCGCGGCCGGCTGAGGCCCCCTCGGCTCATCCGAGCGGTGGACCCTCGAAGGGCTGTGGACAACTCCGCCACCGGGCACCACATATCCACGACCCCGACCGCCTCACCCCCACACGTTGTGGACACCGATTAGGCCATCACCGTGAAAACCTGTGGATAACCCCGGGGATAACTCAGCTTCCTGTGGACAACTCGTTTGAACCTCCCCCAGGTGTGGTATACGAGTCAGCCGCTCAGAACAGCAGCTCCGCCACCGCGTAGATGAGGAGCCCGGCCAGCGCGCCCACGACCGTGCCGTTGATGCGGATGAACTGCAGGTCGCGGCCCACCTGGAGCTCGATCTTGCGGGACGTCTCCTCGGCGTCCCAGCGCTCGACCGTGTCCGTGATGATCGTCGTGATCTCGCGCGAGTAGTTCTTCACCAGGTACGTCGCCGCGCCCTCGACCCAGCCGTCGGCCTTCGAGCGCAGCTGGTCGTCCGACTCCAGCCGCGACCCCAGCGACACCAGCCCCGCCCGGACGCGCCGGCGCAGCTCGCTCGACGGGTCCTCCGCCGCCGTCAGCAGCATCTCCTTCGCCGTGCTCCACGCCGAGCCGATCAGGCGCTGGACCTCCTCGTGGTGCACGATCTGGCCCTTCACCTGCTCGGCGCGGGCCATCACGTCGGGGTCGGTCTGCAGGTCCTGGGCGAACTCGCCGAGGAACTTGTCCAGCGCCAGCCGCATCGGGTGGTTGACGTCGGTCTTCACCGCCCACGCGAACGAGAGCACCTCGCCGTAGACCTTGTCCGCGAGCATCTCGTCGACGAACTTCGGCGACCAGCTCGGCGCGCGGTCGGACACCACGCGCAGCATCGTCGTGTGGTTGTCGCGGACCCACTCGTACGCGCGGTCGCACATCAGGTCCACGAGCTTGTGGTGCGCTCCGTCGGCGAACACGCCCTGCAGGATCTTGCCCAGCGGCGGACCCCACGGCTTGTCGATGATCCGGCGCGCGACCGCCTGCTCCATGATCGCCTGGACGTCCTCGTCGCGAAGGACGCGAACCGCCGCCCGGACCACCGTGGCCAGCTCCGACGTCACGCGCTCGGCGTTGTCCTCCTGCGCCAGCCACGCACCCAGGCGCCGAGCGATCTCGACGCGCTTCAGCTTGTCGCGGATGACCTCCTCGGAGAGGAAGTTCGACCCGACGAACTCGCCGAGGCTGTTGCCCAGCGCGTCCTTCTTGTTCGGGATGATCGCCGTGTGCGGGATCTTCAGCCCGAGCGGGTGGCGGAAGAGCGCCGTGACGGCGAACCAGTCGGCGAGCGCGCCGACCATGCCGGCCTCGGCCGCGGCGCGCACGTAGCCGACCCAGCCCGGCCAGCCGCTCGACTGCGCCCAGCTCGTCAGCAGGAACACGACGGTGGCGCCGATCAGGAACGACAGCGCGACCAGCTTCATCTTGCGCAGCGCGCGCCGTTTTTCCTCTTCGCCTGCCGCGCCGCCGGGCGGGTCGGCGGGCGTCACCTTGGCGGGGGTCAGTTGCTCCACATCCCCATTGTCCGTGAGGATGGCTGATCGTGCGCGAACCTGCTCTCGTCCCCCGCCTCCGGCCGTTCACCTCGACCATCTTCGCCGAGATGACCGCGCTGGCCGTCCAGCACGGCGCCGTCAACCTCGGCCAGGGTTTCCCGGACACCGACGGCCCGGCCGGCATGCTCGAAGCGGCCAAGAACGCGCTGTTCGGCGGGGCCAACCAGTACCCGCCCGGACCGGGACGGCCCGAGCTGCGCGCGGCGATCGCGCGCCACCGGCTGCGCTACGGCACCGAGTACGACCCGGACACCGAGACCCTCGTCACCGTGGGCGCGACCGAGGCCATCACGGCGGCGCTCATCGCGCTGACCGGGCCCGGCGACGAGGTCCTCGTCATCGAGCCGTACTACGACTCCTACGCCGCCGCGGTCGCGATGGCGGGAGCCGAACGCCGCGTCGTCGGGCTGGTCGAGGACGAGGACGGCCGGTTCAGCCTTGACGTCGAGGGCCTGCGCGCCGCCGTCACGCCGCGGACGCGGGCGATCCTGGTCAACTCGCCGCACAACCCCACCGGCACGGTGTTCACGCGCGCCGAGCTGGAGGCGCTGGCCGCGCTGTGCGTCGACCACGACCTCATCGCGATCTGTGACGAGGTGTACGAGCACCTCGTGTTCGACGACGCGGAGCACATCCCGCTCGCCACGCTGCCCGGGATGCGCGCGCGGACGGTGAGCGTCTCGAGCGCCGGGAAGACGTTCAACTGCACCGGCTGGAAGATCGGCTGGGTCTGCTCGACGCCGGAATTGGTCGCGGCGGTGAAGGCGGCGAAGCAGTTCATCACCTTCGTGTCCGGCGGGCCGCTGCAGCCGGCCGTCGCGCACGCGCTCGACCACGAGCTGCCCTGGGTCGACGGCCTGCGGTCCAGCCTCCAGGAAAAGCGCGACCGGCTTTCGGCCGGGCTCGCCGACGCCGGGTTCGCCGTGCGCCCGACGGCGGGCACCTACTTCGTCT
The DNA here is from genome assembly GCF_040682935.1 of Amycolatopsis sp. NPDC051061. Lineage (NCBI taxonomy): Bacteria > Bacillati > Actinomycetota > Actinomycetes > Pseudonocardiales > Pseudonocardiaceae > Amycolatopsis > Amycolatopsis sp. NPDC051061. The sequence continues at coordinate 11,044 of NZ_JBFBBZ010000009.1, read as the reverse complement.
GCGCCGACGTGCGGCCGCTGGGCTTCACCGACGCCGCCGACCTCGCGTGGGAGCTGCCCGGGCGGGTCGGGGTCGCCGCGGTCCCCGTGAAGGCGTTCACCGATCACCCGGACGAGTGGAAACACCTCCTGCGTTTCGCGTTCTGCAAGCGCAACGACGTCATCGACGAGGCCATCACCCGATTGCGCAAACTGGTCTGACGACCGCGGTCATCGGGCGGAAATTTTCCGCTGCGAATTCGGGGGCGAAAAGCCGACCGGACGCACGAGCCGAGGCCGGGCGCGGGCGGCGCCCGGTGCGGCACCGGCGGAGGGGTCGACCCGTTGCCGTAACCGGTAGTCACGCTCCGCGATCATGAAGGCGATTCCGTGTCTGGGGCGCCGCCTGGCGAGCTCGGTCCGGACCAGGCGGCAGCCGGCCGTCGGCGATCACGGACCGGAGCGGTCCGCGCGGCGCGGATCCGGGCCCGCGGACCACTGTGGACCCATTCGGCCCAGCGTGTGTCCCCTCCGCCGGCCGCCTTACCGAACGTCCGGCCGAAACGTGGTCAGCCGTACCCAAAGCCACTGTGTCGGCACGTAAAGCGACCAGGTAGCCGGAAACATCAGGTCAACGCTCAAATGTGCAAATTGCAGAACTGGTCCGAATGGCCGTAGTGGAACCCCCGAACGGCACTGAGAGTGATCAACTCGTCGGCCGCAGATGCCTTGCCCGGTAGGGCCGTTCCGCCTTGCGGGCTGGATCGAACGCGGGAGAGATGAAAGACTCCCGAACGGTGCTGGAACGAGTGCGGCCCCGGGGGATCTGCGACCTGGCCGGAGAAAGACCCCAGCAAGAACAGACTCGAGCAGGCATCGCGAGAGTTTCGGGCGCGGACGGTGGTGGTGGCGGTGAGCAGCACGGCGAACGCGCGCCGCGGCGCTCCCGTGCGGCCTGCGCTCGCAGCGGGTGAATCCGCGCGCACGCCACGGCCGTGGGCGGCCGCGCTGCAGCGGCCCGCCGCCAAGATCCTCGTCGCCGGGGGTCTGACCCTCGCCGGCTGGCTGCTCACCGGTGCGCTCTCCGGCTCCACCGCGGCCGCCGCCGAACACGCCGCCTGCCCGGACGCCCCCGCTGTCTCCACTGTGGACCAGTCCGCGAAGCCGGCCGCGCACGGCAGGCACCACAAGAGCCACCGCGAAGCCGCGGCCACGTGCACGCGAACCGAGACCCCGGCCACGGACACCGAGCCCGCCGCGGAGCAGCAGTCCACGAAGGACACTCAGTCCGCCGAAGATGAGTCCGCCGATGAGCAGCCCGCCGAAGAGCCGTCGACGGAACCGGCCGCGAAGGCGACCTCCTCCGGCGGCCTGCTCAACGGACTCGTCGGCGGCCTCGCCTCCGCGACGCAGCCCGCGGCGAAAGCCACGACGGAACCGGCGACCACGACGAAGGCGACCTCTTCCGGCGGCCTGCTCGGCGGGCTCGTCGGCGGTGTCCTCAACGTGGTCGGCGGCACGCTGAACACGGTCACCACCACCGTCAGCGGCACGCTGAGCACCGTCGGCGCCGTCACGGACACGCTGTCCCACACCATCCTCGCGCCGCTCACCCAGCCGCCCGCGGACAACCCGGACGCGCCCGTCCTGCTCCCCCTCGACGACCTCCTCGGCCCGATCCTCAACGGCGGTTCGAACTCGGGCGGCGTCACGGTCACCGTGCCCGGCGTCGTGGGCGACACCGTCACCCAGGTGACCACCCCCGCGGTCGCCGAAACCGCTGCCGTCACGACCGAAGCGGCGACGACCTCGCGGACCTCCCGGGTCGCGGTCGTGCACCTCATCGAGCGGCAGAACACGCTGTCCGCCCAGCAGGAGCAGCCGCGCGACTCCGGTGTCCACGCTCGCAACGGCGGCGGCGACTCCACCCCGGGCCTGCCCGGCGGCACCAGCACCCCGAGCGCGCCGGCCCCGACCGCGGCCCCCGGCCACGACGGTCCCGGCGGCGCCCGCCACCCGTTCGCCGTCCACACCGACGACGTCACCACCACCCAGCTGAAGCTCATCGGCGCCAGCCGCGACCACGACGTCGACGGCGCGGGCAGGGAAGCCGCCCTGCCCACCACCTCTCCCGACTGACCCCGAACCGGGCAGCCGGGGAGAACTGCGTCCAAAACAAGATCAACTAGACGCACGCGCACGTCGTGAAGACGTGACACTTCCCCAGCTCCAGTACGCGATCCGTGACTCTTTCACGTCTCGTGACGCTCAATCGCGTCCGACGTACTCCAGGGGCGGACACCCATGCGAAACCACAGTCTTTCCGACCGGCCGACCGCGCCCGGCCGGGTCGGATCCCGGTCCCGGCGCCGCGCTGCCCCCGCGGCGCCGGGACCCACACCGGGTGCGCTCCGGGAGTTTTCGCTCACCGCGCCGAGCGAGATCTCGCAGTACCGAGAGCGCACCTGAACCGCGGGCTTCCCGGCACGTCGAGGGGCTGTGCCGGGAAGCCAGCGGTTACCCGCGAGCGGGGTCACGTCCGCGAACGGGGGGTGTGAACACCGAACCGGTGCGCTGGATGCACATGAACGCCGCCCATCCCTGGGAGCAGGCTCGCATCCAGCGCACCGGTTCGTTCTGCACGGACCTAGGCGATCGGCGCGTCCAGCGAGGCCGGAGTGCCGCTGACCGACGCCGCCGCGGCGCTCAGCCGGCGGACCGCTTCGTCGATCTTGTCCGGTGGCAGGGAAAACGGCAGCCGGATCCAGCGCTCCAGGCCACCGTGGACGCCGAAGCGGGAGCCGGGCGCGACCTGGACGCCGTGGCTCGCCGCCGCCACCGCCAGCCGCGAGCTCACCGGCTCCGGCATCCGGCACCACAGCGACAGGCCGCCCTTCGGCAGCGTGAACGTCCAGTCCGGCAGGTACCGGTGCACCGCGCCGGCCAGCGCGTCGCGGTAGCCGCGCAGTTCCTCGCGGCGGCGGGCCAGCGCGGCTTCGTCGGCCAGCAGCTCGGTGAGCACGATCTGTTCGAACACCGGCGACCCGAGGTCGACCGCGTAGCGCGCCGAAACCAGCCGGCCGAGCAGGTCCTCCGACGCCCGGATCCAGCCGAGCCGCAGCCCGCCCCAGTGCGTCTTCGACGCCGACCCCACGCAGATCGCCAGGTCACCGGCGAACGCGGCCAGCGGCGGCGGCCCGGTCAGCGGGTCGCCCTCCAGATCCAGCTCGACCAGCGTCTCGTCCACGACGACCGGTGTCCGGGCGCGGGCCAGCACGGTGCCGAGCCGTGCGCGGCCTTCGGCGTCCAGGCGCAGGCCGGTCGGGTTCTGGAAGTCGACGACGAGGTAAGCGAACCGCGGGTTCGCCTGGCGCAGGGCCGCGTCGATGCCCGCGATGTCCCAGCCGCGCGGCCCGGCCGGGTCGAGCGCCACCGGCACCGGGATCGCGTGCGCGGCGCGGATCGCCTCCAGCGCGTTCGGGTACGTCGGCTGTTCGACGAGCACGCGGTCGCCGGGACCCGCGAGCATCCGCAGGACCAGGACGAACGCGTGGTGCGCGCCGTTGGTCACCATGACCTGCGCGGGCGTCGTCGGCAGCCCGCGTTCGGTGTAGCGCTGCGCGATCTTCTCCCGCAGGCCGAGCAGCCCGCGTTCCTGGTAGCCGTGGTCGCCCAGGTGGTCGGCGAGCCGGACGCGGGCCGCGTCGACCGCCGCGGCGGTGCCCGCGATGGCCGGCGAGGACGCGTGGGTGAAGTCGATCGAGCCCTCGCCCACCGGCGCGAGCGGCCCGCGGCGGCGACGTCCGGGTGCGGCGACCCACGACCCCGCGCCCCGGCGGCTCGCGACGAACCCGTTCTCCCGCAACCGGTCCAGGGCCGCGCCGATCAGCGTCCGGCTGGCGCCGAGCGCGTCGGCCAGCTCGCGCTCGGCGGGCAGCCGGGTGCCGAGCGGAAGCTGGCCGTCCAGCACCTGCAGCTCGATGGCCGCGGCCAGGTCGGCCGCGCCCTGCCGGGACCCGCCTTGCCGCCACGAGCCCAGCATGACGGCCAATCGGGGACCAGAGATGCGTCCACCTACCGGGATGACGGGTTCCATAAGACCAATATCCTGAAAGTGGCTATGGTTTACAAGACCACTTTGCCCCGATAGTGGGAGTGTGGCTCAGATCGATCTCCGGCCTGTCCGGATCTCCCGCGACCCCGTCCGCCGCAGCTTCCAACTGTTCGGCGGCCTCGCCCTCTACGGCGCCAGCGTCGCCCTCGTCACCCGCGCCGGACTGGGCCTCGAGCCGTGGAGCGTGCTGGCCGAAGGCGTCCTGAAGCACACCGGCCTGACGTTCGGCACGGTCACCGGGCTGATCTCCGTGGTCGTGCTCCTGCTGTGGATCCCGCTGCGCCAGCGGCCCGGGATCGGCACCATCGCGAACGTCGTCGTCATCTCGGTCATGGTCGACGTCGTCCGGGCATTCCTCCCGGACCAGCACGACCTGGTGTGGCAGATCGCGTTGCTGGCCGGCGGGGTGGCGCTCAACGGCGTCGCGACCGCCACCTACGTCGGCGCCCGGCTCGGCCCGGGCCCCCGCGACGGCCTGATGACCGGGCTCGCCGGACGCACCGGCTGGTCGGTCCGGCTGGTGCGCACCGGCATCGAGGTCACCGTGGTCGGCATCGGCTTCCTGCTCGGCGGGACCGTCGGGGTCGGCACCGTGCTCTACGCCCTGGCCATCGGCCCGCTCACCCAAGCGCTGCTGCCGATGACCACGTGGCGCGACCGGACGGCCTAGCCCGCCTTCCGCTGCTGCATGGCCCGGCGCAGCGTGGGGTAGTCCGCGCCGCGCCGGGCGAGCACGTCATCGGTGTCGCGCTGCTGGGCCAGCGCCAGCAGGATGTGCTCCTGGCCGAGGTGCTTGTCCCCCAGCCGGACCGCTTCCTTGAGGCTCAGCTCCAAGGTCTTCTTCGACTGGGACGTGAACGGGATGTGCCCGCGCTTGACCGGCCCGAGCCGGCCCGCGAGCGCGCCCTCGCCGTGGGCCTGCTCGATGCGTTCGACGATCTGCTCGACGTCGACGCCGAACTCGGCGAGCGCCTCGGCGTCGGCGTCGCTGACCCCGCCGCGGCGGCGGGTGCGCGCCAGTTCGGCAGCGATCTCGTCCGGCGAGATCCCCAGCTCGGCGAGCAGGGGAACGTCGGTTTTGACCAGCCCGGCCAGCAGGTGCACCGGCCGGATCTCCACCGAACCGGACTCCCGCGCCACGATCTGCGCCTCGACGACCGCCATCCGCGCGTCCGCCGTGAACCTCTCGAACATCAGTGCCTCCCGTACTTCTTGTGCACGGCCTGCCGACTGACCCCCAGCTCGGCGGCGATCTCCTGCCACGACCAGCCGTTGATCCGCGCACTGCGGACCTGCACGGCCTCCAGTTGTTCCACCAGCCGCCGGAGCGAGGCGATCGCGCGCAGTCCCACCCGGGGATCGCGGTCGCCGGCCCGGGCGGCCAGGTCCGTCGCTTCCGTCATGTCTGTCAACCTACGTTGACATCCGGGCCGTGTCAACCTGGGTTGACAGTCTTCAGCGCGAAGGTCCCGGACCGGCGACGTAGAGTCGGGTGATGCCCGAGATCGTGATCGCCGAGCGGGCCGGGGTGGGCGCCGACGGCCACCCCCGCCCGACCGAAGACCACGTCGTCGTCCTGGACAACGCCGTGTTCCTCCTCGACGGCGCCACTTCGTCGGACCCCTCGCAGCCCCCGGGCGGCTGGTACGCCGAGCGGCTGGCCCGGCGCCTCGCCGACGACCTCCGCGCGGCGCCCGAAGCCGACCTGACGGACCTCCTGACCAGCGCGATCGCCGTCGTGACGGCGGAGAACGCCCTGCGCCCGCAACGGTCGCCGTCGAGCACCGTCGCCGCCGTGCGGTGGCTCGAAGACCGCGTCGACGCGCTCGTGCTGGCCGACAGCCCGGTGGTCGGCTTCGGCGGTTTCGGCGTCGACGTCGTCTCCGACGACCGCCTCGCCCGGCTGCGGCGGCGCGGGATGCTCCAGACCGGCGCCGACGTCCGGCGCCGGCGCAACGCCCACGACGGCTTCTGGGTCGCCGAAGCCGACCCCGGCGCGGCCGCGCACGCCGTCCGCCGCAGCTGGCCCCGGACCGACGTCGACGCCGTCCTGCTCGCCAGCGACGGCGTCTCCATCGGCGTCGACCAGTACGACCTCTTCGACTGGCGCGAGGTCCTGGTGACCACCCGCGCCGACGGCCCGGACGCCGTGCTGGACGCCGTCCGGACCGCGGAGAAGCAGGACCCGGACGGCGAACGCTGGCCGCGTCCGAAGCGCCACGACGACCAGGCCCTGGTGCTGATCGACTTCGCATCCGGGGGAATTCAGGGTCTTCCCTGATCACGGCCGTCCCGTTCTCCGAGAACCTGGAGAGCATGGGGACGGAACAGGGGAAGCGCACGAGACCGTGGCGGCTCGTGGCGCTGGGCGCGATCGGCTGGGGGCTGTTCACGGCCGTGGTGCTGCACATCATCAGCGCGCACGACCCGGTGTACGACACGCTGTCGAGCTACACCGTGACCGACCGGGGCGAAGGCATGCTCGCGGCGAGCGTGTTGTCGCTGGCCATCGGCTCGCTGGCGGTGCTCGGCGCGCTGCACGTCGCCGGGGTGCCGCTGTCGCGGACGACGCGGCTGCTGCTCATGCTCTGGTCGCTCGGGATGGCCGCCGCCGCGGTGTTCCCGGCGAGCTATCCGGAAGCGCCGGACCCGGTGAGCGGCGAGATCCACCTCTACGCGTGCCTGGTGGCGTTCCTGAGCCTGCCCGGAGCGGCGATCTCGCTGCTGGAGCCGTTGCGCGGACGGCCCGAGCGGGTCGCCGTCGTACGGGCGATCCGGCTGAGCGCGGTCGCGTTCGGGCTGTTCGCGATCAGTTTCGTGCTGGTCCGGCTGAGCGAGGCCGAAATCGGGCCGTTCCCGGCGATCTCGGACGCGTTCCCGATCGGCGTCACGCAGCGGCTGCTGCTGCTCGCCGACGTCGTGTTGCTCCTCACGCTGCTGCGGGTCGCGACCCGGCTGGAGTCAGCCTTCGACGGCGGCCGCGAATTCGGGCGCGTAGCCGTAGAGGCCGGGCATCCCGCCGGTGTGCAGGAACACCACGTGGTCGTCCGGGGCGAAGTGGCCGGCCCATTCGACCAGCGCGGCGGCCACCTTGCCGGTGTAAACCGGATCGAGCACCACTCCCTCGGTACGGCCGAAAAGCCGTAGGGCGTTCCAGACCGCGTCGGTCGGGATGCCGTAGCCGGGGCCGAGGGTCGAGTCGCTCATCTTCGCGTGCGTGAACGGCGGCGGTTCGACGCCGAGGAGCTTGGCCGCGCCGTCGACGAGGTCGCGGAGGTTCTCCGTGGCCTCGTCGAGCGGGTGGCTGACGCAGGCGATGCCGACGCCGAGGTTCCCGAGCAGCGCGGCAGCCAGCACGACACCGGCCGCCGTGCCCCCGCTGGCGTGCGGGACGACGAGGTGAGCGCGCTCGACCCCGCGTTCTTCGAGCTGCTTCGCGAGTTCATGCGTGGCGCGGACGTAACCGAGGGCACCGAGGTCGTTGGAGCCGCCGACCGGGACGGTGGCGACCTTCCGGCCTTCGGCGGTGGCTTCGGCGACGAGCCGGTCGTAGGTGCGGCCGGTCTCCTCGCCGTCTGCGCAGACGTGGACGGTCGCGCCGAAGAGCTTGTCGAGCGGGATGTTGCCGCCACGCTCGTACGCTTCGCCGTCGCGCGGGACCTTCGCGGTGAGGACGAGTTCGCAACGCAGGCCGAGCTTCGCGCACGCGGCGGCGGTCTGGCGACCGTGGTTGGTCTGGAGCGCGCCGAAGGTGATCACGGTGTCCGCGCCGGCTTCCTGGGCCGCGCCGAGGTGGAACTCGAGCTTGCGGAGCTTGTTGCCGCCGGCGCCGAGCGGGTGGACGTCGTCGCGCTTGAGCCAGAGGTTCCGCAGGCCGAGGGCCTCGCCGAGCCGCGGCGCTTCGTGCAGCGGCGTCGGCCAGCCGCCGAGGTCGACGCGGGGGATCGCGGCGAGTGCGGCGTCGGGGAATCCGGCGAAGTCGAACGTCATCGGCCCTCCAGGCTCGGCTTCCCCCACTCTAGAGCGCCCCAATGTGGCCTTGGTTGCGTTGAACGCACCGAAGGGCCCCTTGGGTGCGTTGAGCGCACCGAAGGCCACATTGGGGCGCTCGGGAGTAGCCGGAGACCGTCGGTATCCGGTAACGTTCGTTCGAACGAACGAGAACCTCCGGGAGGTGCCATGACCGCCGCGAGCCTCGACTTCACCGGTCTCGCCGCGCAGGCCGCGCAACTCGCCGCGGGTGCGGTCACCTCGGCGGAGCTGACCGCGACGGCGCTCGGGCGCGCGCACGCCAGTCAGCCCACGCTCAACGCCTTCCGGCACCTGCGCGACGACGCGGCTCTCGCCGAAGCGGCCGAAGCGGACCAGCGGCTCGAGGCCGGGGATCGCCGTCCCCTGCTCGGCGTGCCCGTCGCCATCAAGGACGACGTCGACCTCACCGGCCTGCCCACGTCCTTCGGCTGCGTCGGCGAGTTCCCGTGCGCCACCACCGACGCGCCCGCCGTCGCGCTGCTGCGCGAAGCCGGCGCCGTCATCATCGGCAAGACCAACACCCCCGAGCTGGGCCAATGGCCGTTCACCGAGGGCCCGGCCTTCGGCGTGACGCGCAACCCGTGGCACACCGGCCACACCCCCGGGGGTTCTTCAGGCGGGAGCGCGGCCGCGGTGGCGTCGGGGGCCATCGCGGCCGCGCTCGGTTCCGACGGCGCCGGCTCGGTGCGCATCCCGGCCGCGTGGACCGGGCTCGTCGGCATCAAGCCCCAGCGCGGCCGGATCCCGACCGACGGCGAGCTGTTCCACGGCCTGACCGTGCTCGGCCCGCTCGCCCGGACCGTCGAAGACGCCGCACTGCTGCTGGACGTCGTCGCCGCCACCGGCACGACGTTCCGGACCGCCGCCGCGCGCGAACCCGGGCGGCTGCGGATCGGCCTGTCGACGCGGATCCCGTTCACCGCCACCAAAACCCGGCTCGACCCGGTGGTCGAAGCCGCTGTGCGCCGGCTCGCGGAGTCGCTCGCCGGGCTGGGCCACGAGATCGTCGAGGTCGAGCCGGACTACGGGCTGATCGGCCTGACGTTCCTGCCGCGCTCGCTCACCGGCGTCCGCGACTGGACGCTGCGCGTGCCCGACCGCACCGGGCTCGACCCGCGCACGCGCAGCAACGCCGGCCACGGCCGCCTGCTGGCCGGCCCCGCGCTGCGGCTCCCCGCGCGCTCGAGCCGGGACTGCACCGCCGGATCGGCTCGGTCTTCGGCCGCGTCGACGTTCTGCTGACCCCGACGACCGCGACCCCGCCCCCGCCGATCGGCACGTTCGACGGGCTGTCCGGCTGGGAGACCGACCAGGCCATGATCGCCGCCTGCCCGTACGCTTGGCCTTGGAACGTGCTGGGCTGGCCGGGGGTCAACGTCCCGGCCGGGCTGACGGACGGCGGGCTGCCGCTGGGTGCGCAGCTGCTCGGACCCTCGCACGCCGAGGAGCGGCTGGTTTCGCTCGCCGCGCAACTGGAAGAGGTCGAACGGTGGCCGGAGCGGCATCCCGAGACAAGCTGGTAAGCACCCGGGACGCCATCCTGCGCGGCGCGCTGACGGTCGTCGGCGAGCACGGCGTCGGCGGGCTGACGAACCGCCGGATCGTGGCCGCCGCGGGCGTTTCGCTCGGCACGCTCACCTACCACTTCCCCAGCCAGACGGCGTTGCTGCGCGAAGCGATGCTGATGTTCGTCGAGGACGAGACGGCGAAGCTCGGCGCGATCGTCGACGGCTACCGCTCGGAGGGGCTCAGCGTCGAGCAGGCCGCGTCGGTCGTCGAGCACGTGATCGCTCAGCTCCCGTTCGGCGCCGACGAGCTCGGCGCGCACGAGCTGTACCTCCAGTCCGCGCGAGACCCCGAGCTGCACGAAGCTTCTTCGCGCTGCTTCGCGGCGTACGACGAGCTGGCCGTGACGATCCTGTCGGCGGTCGGTGTCCCGGAGCCGCGCCGGCTGGCCGGGCCGGTCGTCGCGTTGATCGCCGGGTTGCAGCTGCGCCGGCTGGCGACCGGCGAGGCCGACACGCCGGTCGCCGAACCGCTGATGATGCTGATCCGCGGGGCTTGATGGCGCGGGCGATCGTCCGCGGCACGGCGGCGTGGAAGTACTTCCGCGACGCGCTGCCGGCGGGGCAGTGCTGGTGCTGCCGGTGGCGCACCCGGTCGTCGCCGCCGGGGTGCGGACCACTCGGGCTACACGTCGGCGTCGCCAGAAGTCGCACTGCGGAGGCGAAGCGCGAGAACCGGCGCTGGGCGGCAACGGCCCAGGTTCGGCGGGCTAGTTGTATTGACCACGGAGGTTGGGTACGGGGCGACACGTGATCGGATGATCTTGGCGTGAGGGAGGGCCTCCGGGTTCGGTGTGGATTGCGACATCTACCCCGGTGACCTGGAGGCCCTCGTGACCCACGCTAACGCACCCCTCACCCCGACCGGCAGACTCCGCCTGGCCCGCTGCATCGTCGACGACGGATGGCCCTTACGACGAGCCGCGGAACGATTCCAGGTCTCGGTCACCACCGCCGTGCGGTGGGCCGGCCGCTACCGCGACCTGGGCGAGGCGGGGATGGACGACCGGTCCAGCCGGCCGCAGAGCAGCCCGAACCGGACCCCCACCCGCACCGAACGGCGAATCATCAAAGTCCGCGTCCTGCGCCGCTGGGGCCCGGCTCGCATCGCCTACCTGCTCAGGTTGAATCCCTCCACGGTGCATCGGGTCCTGACCCGCTACCGGCTGGCCCGCCTGACCCACCTCGATCGAGCCACTGGCCGCCCGGTCCGCCGCTACGAACACCTCGCACCCGGTGATCTGGTGCACGTGGACATCAAGAAGCTGGGCAACATCCCCGACGGCGGCGGTCACCGCGTTCACGGACGTGCTGCCGGTGGACGCAACAGCGCCGCTCACCGTGATCCCGCCCGG